>NZ_DBHKZK010000035.1:0-9907 GCF_057314735.1 Cardiobacterium sp. | reverse complement strand
CCGCATTTTGCGTAGGTACCCGGGGGAGGATTGGGGAGGGGGTGAGCGATATTATTGGTGAGCCGAAATTCCAATTTTTCAATTGTTTGCTGCCTTCACCCCAATCCCTCTCTCGCTACGCGAGCAGATACTTGTCCCAGAGGGACTGGAACAGCTCGCGCAGCGACAAGCATTGCTTGTGAAGCAAGGGAGGGGGGCTTATCCGTTGAATTGCAAACAGCCTCTAGATCTGGTCAAACGCGACTTCAGCGCGAATCGGCCAAATCCAGCTGTGGGTGGCAGACTTCACTTCACCCGATACGGCTGCACTTGCACCACCTTCGTTATCAACGTACACAGCCGCTATATCGTCGGCTGGCGGGTGATGCATAGCATGGAGACAACGTTGGTGTTTGATGCGCCGGACGGGCTGATGCACCACAGCGACCGGGGCAACCAATACCTGTCACTACGCTACAGCAAACGGCTGGAAGAAGCGGGCGTGAAAGCATCAGTAGGTACGGTCGGCGACACGTATGACAACGTACTGGCGGAAAGCATCATTGGCCTGTACAAAACGGAAGTGATTGCAAGACAAGGCTGGCGTGGCGCAGGCGACGTTGAACTTTCGACGCTGGAATGGGCGGACGGGTTCAACCAGCGCCGTTTACCAAGCTCCATCAGTTATAACCCCGCCAGCAGACTATCGCCAAGAGGGCGGGTTAGGCAAAGCTGCCTGATCCAATCAATCCGTCCTCCGATATGTGGGGCGGTTCATTCAGCTTGTTGAGTCTCTCGTTGTGCGAGCTGTTCCAGTCGCTCGTGCCTTGCTAACCCAATCTACGAATTGCTCCGTCCCGGGGGAGATGTGTTCACTCCTGGCCGTTTTCTGTAGAGAGATTGCGCATTTGTAGCAGGATTTCGGCAGCGGCCCTGCCTTCGGCGGTGAGGCGGACGTTCGGGTCGATGGCATTACGCGGTTCGATGAGTTTTTGCGCAAGCAGTGGTTCGGCCAAATCTGCCGCCTCCAGTTCGTCCCATGTGACCGGCGTGGCGTTGGGGTCGGCGAGTTCCCCCAGCAAGGTAAAGAGGCGCAGCGAACGGGTGCCGCCGCCGTCTTCGTCCCAAACGCTGTCTTCGCCGTATTGTGCCGGGGATTCGCCGACTTTTTTGCTGATGTCGCCGAACCAGACGCCTTCGTCTTCTTCTTTGACCTGACGGATTTTTTCGATTTTGATGCGGTGTATCCAGTCGTCGCCAAAGTCGAACCAGTAGTAGATGTTGTCTTTTTCGGCCAGGCGGGCATCGTCCAGGGTGTATTCGGCGGCAAGGTGTTCGGTGTACTCGCCATCAGTCTCTTCTTCGTCGGCAAAGAGGTCGTCCAGATCCATGATTTCCCGCGAAACGGTTTCTTTGCAATCCTGAAAGAGGTAGTCGCCGCTTTTCGGTTCTTCTTTGCGGGTGAGGTAGAAGCGGTAAAGGTGGTCGTCTTCGCGGTCAAAGGCGTCGAAGATGAGTTCGTGCAGGTTGGCGAAGGTGGCGTTGCCGCTGATTTCGATGATGCGGTGCAGTTTGCTCATCGGTTGGGCGCGCGCGCCGACGAGCCAGACTTTCAGGCGGTAGAGGTTGAGGGTAGGCATGGGAACTCCGGGGTTGGGGAAAGGGGTTTATGGATGTGGGCAGTTATTGTACCGTCCAAGGCAGATTATTTTGCGAGAGGCTGGAAATGCACGTTACTTTGGGGTGGGGGTCAATGGCTTTGAGTTTTTGTCTTAATTTATCCTGTACATCGCGTATGTTTATGGCGTGTGGTCTTAATCTGCTTGTGCTAGTGGGCTGTTCGAGATGAAGGATTATTCTAATACACCGCTTTTGCAAAAAAGCCTTGGAAAAGTCTTTTTCATTAGAATTTGTGGCATTGATTCGTGTAGCGACCAAACCTGCCAGCGTATCGCGAACTTTGAGCGCAATTTCATCGGCAAGGTCTATTGGCTTACTTCTTGAGTGTTGACGGTAGTCCTTGATTTCTATCATCCAGGCGTTCTGCTCCAAATAACATAATAGATCGACAGCCTTGTTGTCATGGTAACAACGGTTTTGGAACTGGTTTTTGTAAAATACCCAGTTATCATATTTTTCAGCTTTGACCTTTTGGCCAAAGGTAAACGTCAGGTTTCCTTCTTGAATTATGGTCATTTTATTGACGGTTTGAACTGTCGGTATCAGGGGGATATAAATCTGCTGCTATCATAAAACGGTCTGATTGTAGCAGTTCTTCATCCAGCATGATGAGGGTCTGGATATCTGCAATGTCGCTGCTTTGCTCCAGTTTTGTTTCTCCTTTATCTACAAACAGGGCAAACCAGCGGTGTTGAGGCGGGACAGCTTTGTTTTCTGCCAGCAGGATTTCCAGTTCGCGGAGCAGAAACAGTGAATGCGTGGCGAGAAATATTTGTACGCCGGAATGGGCAATGGCGACAATAACGTTTGCCAGTACTTTAATCAGTTTGGGATTGAGATTGGCTTCGGGTTCATCCCAGAACAAATAACCCTGTTTCAATAAAGTGCCGGTACTGATTAACCGCGCCAACATTGCCAGTTTCCGTAATCCTTCGGCTACCAGCGGTATTTCCATTTTTCCTTCACCGGATATTTGTAGATAAAATCTACCTGTTTTGGCATCAACAAGAACTTTGCCTTCCATTGCTTCTTCTAAAGGCGCTAGCAATTGGGCGGCATCTTTCTCACGGGGGCCTTTAATAGAAGGATTTCCCAAGAGCGAGACGGTATCTCGCCAGGTCTCTTCAAATTCCAGATGGTAATTGTCATATAGCGATAAAAACCACGGGCACAGGGTAATGAGTTCACGAGTTGGAAGAAAGGCCGGAGATTGGGGCAGTTTTTTTCTTGGGAGGCGAATAATTTCTACTTGGCTTTTTGCACTACTGGCAAATCCGATAGCTGCGCTATAAGAACTGTCACCCATTGTTATCGCTATTTCACAGCGTTCCCGTCCTTGTTTGCGTTTAACCAGTCGTCCCAAACTTTCCGGGCGAAAAACCGCAATCAGTTTTTCGGCATAGGTTTTTTCCAATACGGTTTTGGATAGCTCTTTGGCATCGGTCTGTACTTTTAACAGGGTATAGAGTGCTTTGAGTACATGCGATTTACCCAACCCGTTTTCACCCACGATAATATTAATGCCTGCTGCAAATTCCCATTTTGCGTTCGGTAGGCGGGTGAAGTTTTTAAATTCTGCGTATTTAATCATGGTATTCCGGTTGAAAAATTGCCCTTTCCTGTACGGGAAAGGGCATTTTCAGGTTGATTCGCAAGGATTTAGACATACCGCCGGGTTTCGCCGCCGTGCGCGACGTTTTCCACGCAGCGCGGGCAGAGCCCGGGGTAGGCGGGGTCGCTATTGACGGTCGGCAAGATGTGCCAGCAGCGTTCGCATTTGTCGCCTTCGGCTTTTTTGACGGTGACGCTGAGCGCGTCGCCTGGTTCGAGGGTGACGGCGGAGGTGATGAAGAGGAAGCGCAGTTCGTCGCCAAGGCGGGCGAGATTTTGGTAGGTCGCCTCTGGTGCGGTGATGTGCAGCGCTGCTTCGAGCGAGCCGCCGATGAGGCCGTCTTTGCGCGCGTTTTCCAGGGCGATGTTCACTTCTTCGCGCACGCGGATGAGGTCCGCCCAGTAGGCGGCGTCAAAGGCGCTGTCGTAGCCGGTGAGGCCGTCGTAGAAGCGGGTGAGGAAGACGGATTCTTCGCGGTCGCCCGGCATGTGTTGCCAGATTTCTTCGGCGGTGAAGCTCAGGATGGGGGCGAGCCAGCGCACCATTGCTTCGAGGATGTGCCAGATGGCAGTTTGTGCCGAGCGGCGGGCGCGGTTGTCGGTGGCGACGGTGTATTGGCGGTCTTTGATGATGTCGAGGTAGAAGCCGCCCATTTCCACTGCACAGAAGTTGAAGAGTTGCTGGTAGATGAGGTGGAATTCGTAGTTTTCGTAGGAAGCGATGATGGCTTGTTGCAGCGCGTTGGCGCGGGCGATGGCGTAGCGGTCGAGCGGCAGCAGTTGGTCGGTCGGCACCGCGTGTTTTGCCGGGTCAAAGTCGTGCAGGTTGGCGAGCAGGAAGCGGCAGGTATTGCGGATGCGGCGGTAGGCGTCGGCGCGCTGTTTCAGGATGTTGTCAGAAAGGCTGACTTCGGCGCTGTAGTCGGCGGACGATACCCAGAGGCGGAGGATGTCCGCGCCGAGGGTGTTGATGACTTTTTGCGGCTCGACCACGTTACCGAGCGATTTGCTCATTTTGCGACCGCTTTCGTCAACGGTGAAGCCGTGGGTGAGCAAGCCCTTGTAGGGCGGGTGGCCGTCGATGGCGCAGCCGGTGAGCAGCGAGGAGTGGAACCAGCCCCGGTGCTGGTCGCTGCCTTCGAGGTAGAGGTCGGCGGGGTAGCCGATGTCGTCGCGTTGGCGCAGTACGGCGTAGTGGGTGGTGCCGGAGTCGAACCAGACGTCGAGGACGTCGTTGAGTTTTTCGTAATGTGCGCAGTCGGCGGCGGGGATGAGGTCTTCCAGCGCGAGGGTGAACCACGCTTCGATGCCGTCTTTTGCGATGACGGCGGCGGCTTTGTCCATGATGTTGAGGATGTCCGGGTGCAGGTCGCCGGTGTCTTTGTGCTGGACGAAGCAGAGCGGCACGCCCCAGTAGCGCTGGCGGGTGATGCCCCAGTCGGGGCGGTCGGCAATCATGTTGGTGAGGCGGCTGCGTCCCCATTCGGGGGTGAAGCGCACGTGTTTCAGGCCGTCGAGCGCGGTCTGGCGCAGGCCGGCTTTGTCCATGCTGATGAACCATTGCGCGGTGGCGCGGTAGATGGTCGGGCTGTGGTGGCGCCAGCAGTGCGGGTAGCTGTGGCGGATGGCCTCGTAGTGGACGAGGCGGTCTTGGTCGCGCAGCAGCTGGACGATTTTCGAGTTGGCCTTGAAGACGTTTTCACCGGCGAAGTAGGGGGTGTCGCTGCTGAAGCTGCCGTCGGGCAGGACGGGGTTCAGTACGTCAATGCCGTAATGGCGGCAGATTTCAAAGTCTTCGACGCCGTGCGCGGGTGCGGTGTGAACGCAGCCGGTACCGGCATCAAGGGTGACGTGCTCGCCGTTGATGAGCAGCGAGTCGCGCTCAATGAAGGGGTGGGCGAGGACGAGGCGGTCGAGCGCGGTGCCTTTGGCGGTGCCGTGCACCGTCCATTGTTCTTTCACGCCCCAGCGCTCGCGCACGCTGTCAATCATCTCTTGCGCGATGACGAACCAGCGTCCTTCGCCCTTGATGAGGGCGTAGTCGTAGTCGGGGTGGACGCTGACGGCGAGGTTGGCGGGCAGCGTCCACGGCGTGGTCGTCCAGATGATGACGTCCACCGCAGGCGGGACAACGTCGCTGCCCATGCGCCGCGCCAGCTCCGCCGGGTCGCGCACGGCAAAGCGGACGTCGATGGAATCCGAGGTTTTGTCTTCGTATTCCACTTCGGCTTCGGCGAGCGAGGAACGGCAGTCCAGACACCAGTTCACCGGCTTGAAGCCGCGCACCACATGGCCACGGGCGACGATTTCACGCAGGGCGCGGACGATGCCCGCTTCCGTCTGCGGCTGCATGGTCAGATACGGATGCGCCCAGTCGCCGAAGACGCCAAGGCGGATGAAATCGGCTTTTTGCAATTCGACCTGGCTCGCTGCATAGTTGCGGCAGGCGGCGCGGAATTCGGTGGCGCTGACCTTCGCGCCCGGTTTGCCGATTTGCTGCTCCACTTTCTGCTCAATCGGCAGGCCGTGGCAGTCCCAGCCGGGAATGTAGGGGCTGTTAAAGCCGAGCAAATGGCGGGATTTGGTGATGATATCTTTCAGGATTTTGTTAAGCGCATGGCCGACGTGAATGGCACCGTTGGCATAGGGCGGGCCGTCGTGGAGGATGAATTTCGGCGCATCGGCGAAGGCGGCGCGCTGCTTGCCGTAAATATCGGCCTTTTCCCAGAAGGCGAGCATTTCCGGCTCGCGCTGCGGCAGGTTGCCGCGCATCGGGAAGGCGGTTTCGGGGAGGTTCAACGTATTTTTATAGTCTGCCATGAGGGAGTTCCTGATTGATAAAAGCGTGGGCGCGGGCGATGTCGTCGCGGATTTGCGCCTGAAGCGCGGCGGCGTCGGCAAAACGGCGCACCTCGCGCAAATAATGGCGAATGTGAACGCGCAGCGTCTGCCCGTAAAGCGCGGCGTTCTGCTCAAAAACATGCACTTCCAGCTTGCGGCGGATGCCGCCAAAAGTGGGCGTGGTGCCGACATTGGCGACGCCCCAGTGCCAGGCGCCCGGCTGCGGGGGCGCTACTTGTACCACATAGACGCCATCCGGTAAACACCACGCCGCAGGCAGGTGCAGGTTGGCCGTCGGCGTCTGCAATGCGCGGCCACGACCGTCGCCGTGATGCACCTTGCCGGTAAACGTAAGGTCATGACCGAGCAGATCGCGCGCCTGGGCGAGGTCATGCGCGGCGAGCGCGGCGCGGATGCGCGAACTGGAAATGCGTCCGCCATCGGCGCGGACCGTTTCGAGCGCCTGCACGCGGAAGCCATATTCGGCGGCAAAGCGCTGCAACAAGGCAAAATCGCCGCGCCCGCGATGGCCGAAGCGGAAATCGTCACCGACCAACAAAAAACGCAGCCGCAGCGGCAGCAAATAATCGCGGACAAAATCCTCCGGCGCCTTGCGCATCAGCGCATGGGTGAACGAGAGCAACAGCCAGTGCGGCAAGCCCGCTTCGGCGAGCCAATGGGCGCGGTCGCGCAGGGGCGTGAGCAACGACGGCGGTTCGCCCGCCACCAGCGCCTTCGGATGCGGGAAAAAACTGAGCAGCACCGGCGCGAGATTGTCGCGTGCCGCTTGCGCCAACAGCGTCTGCAAAATGGCCTGATGGCCACGGTGCACGCCGTCAAAATTGCCGATAGTAAGCGCGACGGGCTGCGGCAGCGCCAACTGCCGCTGCCAACGGTGAATCTGCATGAATCCTCGCGGGTGAAAAAGCGCGCATTATAGAGGACGGCGGGGGAAGCGGTTTACATACAGGGTAGCGGGGAAGGTGTATGTAAACGGCCTTGGCCGTCGCAGGGCGTGGTTACAATTGAAAAATCCCCCTCCCCTGCAGGGCGAAGCCCGCAGCGGGGGAGGGTCGGGGAGGGGGTGAGCGGTATTATTGCAAGAGACAGAATGGCGATTTTTTACGTTTGCTGTCCCACCCCAGCCCTCCCCCACAGGGGGAGGGAGCATATCGGCGGTTTATATACAAGCGTCGTAGCCGACACGCACGCGGTGAAAAGCCAAAATGCGTGCCTGCGGCACACATCCTGCAGCCGCTTGCGATTTGCTGACCGGTCGTAGGGTGGGGCTTGCCCCACCATCATGAAAGGTTCGGCATTGAAGTGTTGCATGGACATCGAGGTATGCAGGCGCACCCCACCCCCGTCCCCACAGAGGGAGGGGGGTACCTGTATCGGTGATTTACATACACGATAGCGGGGAAGGTGTATGTAAATGGCAGGGCTTATGCCAGCGCCCGCAATTGCGCCAACAGCGGTGCGAGGTCATAACCGCAGGCGGCGGCGCGGGCGAGGATTTCATCAACATTGCCGCCCGCCGCCGCTTCGCCCAGCGCCCAGACGGTGGCGCTGCGCATCCCGCTTTTGCAGAACATCAGCGTCGGCGTGCTGCCTTTGAGCGCGTCCCGCGTGGCGGCAACGGTCTCTGGCGGGAACTGTCCGCCCGCGACCGGCAAATGCAGCGTGCGGATGCCAAGCGCGTTCGCCGCCGCGGCGATGTCGGCAAAGGCGGGCTGGTCTGGCGCTTCGCCGTCGGGGCGGTGGCAGATGATTTGCGCGATGCCCTGCGCCTTGAGCGCAGGCAGGTCGTCGGTGTGGATTTGTGCGCTAACGTAAAGCGCGGGTTTCAGGGTTTGCATCGGCTACTCCAGGTTGTGAAAACGCGGATGATAGCGCGGGCGGGTGGCCGGAAAATAGGCAAAAATTTTTACTATCACGCCGGTCATTCACTTTTCATGCCGCAGCAACACGACTATAATTTCGCCAATCCTGCACGAAAATCCACACGGACAGGGTTGAAATCCACACTTCTAAAACCAAGGTGAACATCTATGGCAGTCCAAACCCCCAATACCATTGACCTTTTCTCTATCGGCATTCACAAACGCGCCTTCCGCAACCTTTCCCCCTCCGCGCTCTACAAACTGGCGCTGGAAGCGAAGGACGATTCCGCCATATCCTCAACCGGCGCGCTGATTTCCTTCTCCGGCGCAAAAACCGGACGTTCACCGAAAGACAAACGCATCGTCAAAAACCCCGCCTCCGAAAACGACATCTGGTGGGGCAAAATCAACATCCCCTTTGCCGCCGCTTCACACAAGGCCAACCGCGAGCTGGCGGTGCGCTATCTCAATGAAGCGGAAAACATCTATGTGCTGGACGGCTACGCCGGCTGGGACGAAAAATACCGCCTGAAAGTGCGTGTCATCACCACCCGCCCGTACCACGCGCTCTTTATGCACAATATGCTCATCCGCCCGACCGACGCGGAACTCGCAAACTTCGGCGAGCCGGATTACGTCATCTACAACGCCGGCCACCGCCCCGCCGACCGCACCGTGGAAGGCGTGACCAGCACCACCTCCGTCTCCCTCTCCTTTGAAGATCGCGATATGGTCATCCTCGGCACCGAATACGCGGGCGAAATGAAAAAAGGCGTGTTCACCATCATGAACTACCTCATGCCGAAACAGGGCGAGCTTTCCATGCACTGCTCCGCCACCGCAGAACAAGGCGGCGAGCGCTCTGCCGTACTGTTCGGCCTCTCCGGCACCGGCAAAACCACACTCTCTGCCGACCCGAACCGCAACCTCATCGGCGACGACGAACACGTCTGGACCGAAGACGGCGTCTTCAACATCGAAGGCGGCTGCTACGCCAAAGTCATTGACCTCTCCGCCGAAAAAGAGCCGGAAATCTTCGGCGCCATCAAATTCGGCACCGTGCTGGAAAACGTCGCTTACGACGAACACTACGTCGTCCAGTACGACTACACCCCGCTGACCAGCAACACCCGCGCCAGCTACCCGATCGAATACATCAGCAACGCGCGCATCCCCTGCAAGGCAGGCCAGCCGACCGACGTCGTCTTCCTCACCTGCGACGCCTTCGGCGTCCTGCCGCCGGTGTCCAAACTGAGCCCGGCGCAGGCGATGTACCACTTCATCAGCGGCTACACCGCCAAAGTTGCCGGCACCGAAGTGGGCGTCACCGAACCGGAAGCGACCTTCTCCGCCTGCTTCGGCGCACCGTTCATGGTCTGGCACCCGGCCAAATACGCCGAGCTGCTCGCCGAAAAAATGAAAAAACACAACACCAACGTCTGGCTGATTAACACCGGCTGGGCGGGCGGTGCCTACGGTGTCGGCGAACGCATCAAGCTGAAATACAGCCGCGCCATCATCGACGCCATCAATAGCGGCGAACTGGCGAAAATGCCGACCGAAGCCGACCCGGTCTTCGGCTTTGCCGTCGTCACCGAATGCCCGAATGTGCCTTCAGAAATCCTGAAACCGCGCAATGCCTGGGCAGACAAGGCCGCCTACGACGCGCAGGCGAAAAAACTGGCGAAGATGTTCAACGACAACTTCGCTCAATTCGCCGACGGCGCCAGCGCCGAAGTGAAAGCCGCCGCGCCGAAAGCGTAAATCACCGCTTTTTGCGCGTAAGAAAGCCACCGCAAGGTGGCTTTTCTCTTGTGGGAACACCTGTGGCTGTTTCGTCTGGTAAACGGCTACGCTAAGAGCGTGTTCATTGTCTCAGCCTCTGCTGTAAACTATCGGCATGAACAGAAAAA
>NZ_DBHKZK010000034.1:0-34983 GCF_057314735.1 Cardiobacterium sp. | reverse complement strand
CTCCGTTGCTTTTTGTTTGCCCGCCGTTTATCAGCATACATTTTAGGACACCACCGCGTCGGGCAGCGCGCGGCAGGCGGTGCTGCTGACGCTGGCGATTACCCTGCTCAATCCGCACGTTTATCTGGATACGGTCGTGATTGTTGGCGGCATCGCCGGAACGCTGTCGCCTGCCGCCAAAGCGCTGTTTCTCTGCGGCGCGGTGGCAGCGTCGGCGCTGTGGTTTTTCGCGCTGGGCTTTGGTGCGCGCCTGTTGTTGCCGCTGTTCCGCCGCCCGCTCACCTGGCGCGTGCTGGACGCGGTGGTTGGCGTGGTGATGTGGGCGATTGCCTTCAGTTTGCTGCGCTACGCTGCCGTTTTGCTTTGAGACCGCGCCGTCCGAGATACATCAAAAGCATCCCGGCGAAGGCGATGCTGCCGCCTGCAATCAGCGACCAGTGCAGGCTTTCGTGCAGCCAGAGGGAGGCGAACAGCACGCCGAAGACGGGCTCAAGGGTAAGGTAGCCCGCCGCCGTCCCCGCACCGAGGTTGCGGATGCCGTCGAAGTACCAGACGTAGGCGAGTACGGTCGAGCCGAAGACGATGCCGAGCATGGCAATCCAGGCGGCGCGCGGCGCGCGGGCGAGTGCGCCCCAGGCGGCGGTGTCGTCAATGGCGAGCGCGAACGGCAGCAGCATCAGCGCGCCGAGGAACAGGGTGCAGACGGTAGTGGTCAGCGCATCCATGCCGCCGAGGACGCGGCGGCCAATGAGGGTGTAGGCCGTCCAGCAGAGGATGCAGAAGCCGATAAGGATTTCGCCGGTACCAATGCCGCCGTGCAACAGCGTCAGCGGGTTGCCCTGGGCGATGACCACCGCCGAGCCGCAGACGGCAAGCGCCATTCCCGCGATGATGCGCGCGTTCAGCCGTTCGCCGAAAAACCACGCCGCCGAGAGCAGGGTCAGCACCGGGCTGAGCGCGAACAATACCGCTGCCTTGCCCGCCGGCATCCGCTGCACGCCGTACATGAAGCTGGCGGTATAGACGGTGATGCCGAAGAGCGCCGCCAGCGCCATCGCGCCCCATTGGCGGCGGGAGAGGGTGAGCAGGCTGCGCAGGCGGCGCAGGTGATGCAGCCAGTAGAGCAGGACGAGCGCGGCGAGGAGGAAGCGCAGGGTGGCGGCGGTGAGGATGGGCATCGCGCCGGTGATGGTTTTCGCCCACGGGTAAGACGCGCCCCAGAGGGCGGTCATGCCGAGCAGCTTGAGATGCACGCCCCAGGGGGTGACGGCGGGAGCGGGTTCGGGTGTGTTCATGGGAGTTCTGCGGGAAAACGCCCGCCGCTGCGGAGCAACGACGGGCGCGGGTATTAGCGAGGATTCGGGCGCTATTTTAGCGGTTTCGCGTGGTCTGCCCTGGCCGATTTTTGTGCTGCATAAAAAACGCAGCTTGCGCTGCGTTGTGGGATTAACTGCCGTTTAGCGGCTCAGGCTGACGTTGCCGTCTGCGCCATGCAGGGCAGCGGCGAAGGCATCAGCATCAAAGGTGTCTTCGTGGGTGACGACGATGTTGCCGTTGTTGATGTTCACCCATTTGACGCCGGGCACTTTCATGCCGGTATCTTTCAGTTTGTCGGTGTTGTCGGCGGTGAGGCCGCTCGCCTGGTAGAGGGTTTGTGGCATATGCGCTCCTGATGGGTTACGGGTCGCGCCGGATGGCGCTTGTTGGAGATGAATGCACGGACGATGCCAATAGCGCTGTTTTTTCTTTTTGTTTTCCTGAAGATGGGGCGATATTTTCGGGAACGTGGCACATCGGCAAGACGATAAACACAGTCTTCGCCTTGCGTTTATAGCTATCCACCGAAAGTTTCAGACAAGGCTCGCCGCCGTAGTCGCAAAATCATCGTCATCACCCGGATGGTGCGCCGAGGCGCACCCTATGGCGGATTCTGTGTCTGGGACTTTAAGGTGTATTGCCTGTCTTCAGCGGCTGCTGTCCTTGCGGCGGGGATTGACGATTTCGCTGTTGATGCCGCTGTCGTCGAAGTGTTCGAGCAGGGTGTCCAGTCCTTCCCGGGTTTTGAGTGCGATTTCGCCGGGGTAGAGCGGGATGAGCGCGTAGAGGTTGAGGCGGGTGCCGTCGCGGCTGTGGAAGACGCAGTATTCGTGCGGGTGGCTGACAAAGGGCGGCAGTACCAGCACGCCGGAGAAGGGCGTGTCGGCGATTGCGGTCATCGGCTCGCCGTTGGGGAAGATGTGGCCGGTGCCGAGCCAGTTGCCCGGCGTGCGTGCGAAGTCGGCGATCATGGTGAGCCAGGCGATCGGCCAGTAGCCCTGTTCGCTTTTGAGGTTGTCCGGGCTGATGTTCCATTCGGGCGGCAGCATGATCATCAGTTCGGCACGTTCGGCGGCGGTTTTGTTCGGGATTTCGTCCGGGATGTCCATTGGCCGGTCGGAGAGGCCGAGGGTGGCGAGGGTGTGGTAGGGGCGACCTTCGCCGGGACGCCACCAGAGGAGGTCTATCGGGCTTTCGCTGTCTTCGCGGCGGAAGGTGGCGGTGACGGGGCCGAGGTATTGTTCGAGGTGGCTGGTGATTTCACGGCGGTAGTTGGCGCTGGCAGCGGCGATATGCGCCGGCTCGTCGTCTTCGGGGTAGAGCTGGTAGCTGAGGTAGGTGTAGAGCCATTCGTCGAAGCTGTCGTAATCGGCGAGGATTTCGTAGTCGGCGGTGTTGTAGATGACCAGCGGCTGGCCGTCGCTGCCGTCTTCGGTCGGGGCGTAGTCGAGTGCGATGAGGATGTCGCCGCTTTGGTACACGGGCAGCCAGGACGGGTGGGTGTAGTACGGTTGGGTTTGGCTGGTTTGGTCGGCGTCGGGGCGGACGGTGTCATTGGGGTCGCCATTGATGCGTTCGCGCACTTTTTCCTGCCACATTTTTTGTACGGCGGCGATGTCCTGGTGGCCAATCCAGCGTTCGCCATCAGCGGTGGGGGCGCTGTAGCCGTTAAACACGCTCCAGATTTTTTTGAGGGTGGCGGGGAAGCGAACGCCGTAGAGGTGCTCGCTGATGCGGATGTCGTTCGGGTTGGCGGGCGGGTTGTGCGGCAGCGCCGGGTTGGCTTTTTGCAGGGCGAGGTATTCGTCGAGCAGGGTGGCGAGGCTGACGGCGTGGCGGTGGGTGGTGATGGCGTGCGCGTGGCTGTCAAACCACAGTGCGAAGCTGTCGTCCAAGTGGAGGATGTTGCTGTTTTCGGGTTCGGTGTTGATTTGGGCGTAGATGACCTGGCCGCTGGTACCCTGGGGTTCGGGGTCGTAGTCGATGCAGTAGAAGCCTTCGTTGTCCGCCATGAAGGGTATCCAGAAGGGGTTGTAGAGGGTGTTTTTCGCCAGTCCTGCGGCGTCGATGTGCGGCAGGCGCACTTGCGGCCAGTGTTTGCCGTAGTAGTTTTCGCAAAATTCGCGCCATTCTTGTTGTTTGCCGTAGATTTCGTCCAGCCCCAGCCAGCGCGGTTCGCCCGGCGGGATGCGGTCGTGGATTTGGCCGTTGAAGGCGCGGTAGATGGCGGCGAGGCTGTCGGGCAGGCGCACGCCGTGTTCGCTTTCAAAGTTTTTCAGTTCGGCGTCGCCTGCGCCGGGGTTGAGCGCGCTGGTGAGGCCACGGGCGGCGAGGTTTTCGAGGTAGTGTTTGAGTTTTTCGGCAATGTCCATGTTTTCGGTTGTGCGGGTTTGGGCTATGGGCGGCATTGTACGGGCTTTTCTGGCAGGCGGCGCGTAGAATGCCGCTGTTTTTGTAATGGAGGTTTTTATGTTTGTTGTTGCCGCGAATGCCCGCCTGTTCTCGTTTCCGGTGTTTTTTGATGGCGGCTGTGCGCCGTTTGTGCGCGACGGCCTGGCGTCGTTTGCCCTGTCGCAACCGCAGGTGCGGGCGCAGGCGCGGGCGGATGATGTGTTGCTGGGGCTGTCCGGCGAGGATGGCCGGGTGCGGCTGGTGTTCGCTTTTGTCGTTGATGAGGCGCTGCCGTGGCCGGAATACAGCGCGCAATGCCGCACGGGTGAGCGTCGTCGCGTACCGCGCAATGTGCTGGATGCGGCGGATGCGATTTTCCCGCCAAACAGCCGCAATCCGCTGCCGTCATGGTCGGGGCATACCGCCGCCGATTTCGCGCGCGATGTGGAGGAAGGGCAACAGGCGCTGACCAGCCGCCGCTTCTGGTATTTCGGCAAGGGCGACCGTGTCGCGGCGTGTTTGCCCGAGGATTTGCAAGCACTCTTGCCGGCGGAAGGGTTCCGCCAACAGGCGAACGCGCCGCACGTACCGCGTTTTGCCGCGTTCTTTAATGAGCTGCTGGCGCAGCACGGGGTGCAGGAGGCGGGCAGCTACGGCCAGCCGCGTCATCAGCCGGAGCTGGAAGGGTTTGATTTTGTCATGTCATGCAGCACGCTGTCGGCCAGCGCCGATGGTTGCGGCGCACAGGTGGAAGGTCGGGTGGCGTTGGATGTGTTGCGCGACG
Organism: Cardiobacterium sp.; assembly: GCF_057314735.1. Lineage (NCBI taxonomy): Bacteria > Pseudomonadati > Pseudomonadota > Gammaproteobacteria > Cardiobacteriales > Cardiobacteriaceae > Cardiobacterium > Cardiobacterium sp. Next base: position 30,491 of record NZ_DBHKZK010000034.1, on the reverse strand, counting down.
CGGAGCGCGCCAATGATGCGATTGGCGAAGCGCGGTAACATCATGAGTAAAAAATGTTTTGCTTTTTCCGGGAGGGATAGATTACAATTTTGACACATCATAGTAACGTCCGCATGACTCAACCGTGGCTGGCAAGGACTGTAACCCTGAGGAATTTCAGGGGCTTCGCCGCGACTCTCCTAAGGAAATATTTATGGCTGCGACAACACACAATTATTACCGCATCTTGGGTATCAAAACGACCGCTGGCGTGCAGGAAATCCGCCAGGCGATTGAGGCGCTGCGCCGGAAGGATACGGAAGGCCGATACGCCGCTACCCTCAAAAAGATTGACGAAACCCTTTCCGATCCGGAAAAACGCGGTGCCTATGACGACGAACTCGGCATTGATGGCGCATTGCGTGGCGATTATTACGTTTCCTTTCAAATCAAGGGGGAGCAGAAGCCGAAGCAAACCTTTGTCGATGTCAGCGGCAAGGAATATGGCAGCGAAGAAGCACTGCGTAACGCGCAAAAGGCGCGCTACAACCAGATGACGGTTGAGCTGGAAGAATGGGAAAAAAGCATTGCCTCGCGTAACAAATTTCTCTCGATGGGGCGTTCCTTCGTCTTTCTGGGAATGCTGGCGGGCGCCTTGCTGGTCGCCTTCTTTGCTGGCAAACCGTTTTATGACAGCTATCAGGCGAAAAAGCAGGCAGAAGCCGCCTATGGCGAGCTGGTCAAGGCTGGCAAGAGCGTAATGGATTACATCCGTGCCGAGCAGGCGTTCCCGTCCACCATGCCCTACTACGAGCGCGACGGCAATTACTACGACATCAATGTGAAAGTGAACAATGAGAATCTGCAAGGCAACAGCATCGAATTGTCCTTCAACAACGAAGCATACGACGGTCTGCAAAATGGCAGCCTGACTTTTGAACTCTACCAAATTCCCAACGGCATCCTTGACTGGCGCTGTCATGCGCAAATCCCGGGGCAATTCGCGCCGGTGCGTTGCATGGTCAATTAAACCGGTTCTCCATGTGGCGGGCGGTGCAGCGATGCCCGCCCGTTTTTTGTGTCCGAATCGCCGCCGCACTGCGGCAAAGGCGATAAAATGCGGTTCCCTTTAACCTCAAGAGGAAACTGTCATGAGTCAAGCAACCATCCTGCAACACCTGCCCGTCGGCGAAAAAGTCGGCATCGCGTTCTCCGGCGGGCTGGATACCTCCGCTGCGCTGTTGTGGATGAAACAAAAAGGCGCGCGTCCCTTCGCCTACACCGCCAACCTCGGCCAGCCGGACGAAAGCGACTACGATGCCATCCCGCGCAAAGCCAAAGAATACGGCGCCGAGCAGGCGCGGCTCATTGACTGCCGCAGCCAGCTGGTGCGCGAGGCCATCAATGCCATCCAAAGCAACGCCTTTCACGTCACCACCGGTGGCCTCACCTACTACAACACCACCCCGCTCGGCCGCGCCGTCACCGGCACCATGCTAGTCGCGGCAATGCAGGAAGATGACGTCCACATCTGGGGCGACGGCAGCACCTTCAAGGGCAACGACATTGAGCGCTTCTACCGCTACGGTCTGATGACCAACCCGCACCTCAAAATCTACAAACCCTGGCTGGATCAGCGCTTTATTGACGAATTCGGCGGCCGTGCGGAAATGTCCCAATTCCTCACCGACAACGGCTTCAACTACAAAATGAGCGCGGAAAAAGCCTATTCCACCGACTCCAACCTCCTCGGCGCCACCCACGAAGCCAAAGACCTCGAACAACTCGACAGCAGCGTGCGTATCGTCGCCCCGATCATGGGCGTCGCCTTCTGGCGCGAAGACATCGCCATCAAGCCGGAAACCGTGCGGGTGCGCTTTGCCGAAGGCGTGCCGGTTGCGCTCAACGGACGCGAATACCCCGACCCGGTCGAACTCATGCTCGAAGCAAACCGCATCGGCGGGCGGCACGGCCTCGGCATGAGCGATCAAATCGAAAACCGCATTATCGAAGCCAAATCACGCGGCATCTACGAAGCGCCCGGCATGGCACTGCTGCACATCGCCTACGAACGCCTCGTCAGCGGCATCCATAACGAAGACACCATCGAACAATACCGCATCAACGGCATCCGCCTTGGCCGCCTGCTCTACCAGGGCCGCTGGTTTGACCCGCAGGCGCTGATGCTGCGTGAAACCGCGCAACGCTGGGTGGCAAAAGCCATCACCGGCGAAGTCACCCTCGAGCTGCGCCGAGGCAACGACTACAGCTTCCTCAACACCGAATCGCCGAACCTCACCTACGCACCGGAGCGCCTCTCCATGGAAAAAATCGAAAACGCCGCCTTCACCCCGGCAGACCGCATCGGCCAACTCACCCTGCGCAACCTCGACATCAGCGACACCCGCGCCAAACTGGCGCTCTACATCGAGACCGGCCTCATCACCGACGGCAGCGGCAGCGACAGCGCCGTACCGCGTCTGGGCAAAGACGGCTGACCGACAACATTCGCAAGCTGCCATTTACATACACAATAGCGGTGAACGTGTATGTAAATGGCCATAAAAACTTCACTTCACCCCACGTAACGAAGCCGTTTCATTCCCAGGAGAAACACATGAAAAACCAAAAACAAACCATCCGGAAAATAGTCAGTTTCCTGAATATTCCAGAGGAAGAGGGCGGCTTCTGGCTACCCAATATTCAGCGGTCATTTGTATGGAGTGAAGAACAAATCTGCCGCCTGTTTGATTCCATCTTGCGCGAGTATCCCATCAGCACACTCCTGGTTTGGAAAACCAAAAGCGAAATACGCCGTCGCAAATTTATCGATAACTGGAGAGCAGATCTTGTACCAAGTAATTCCTACGTTCCGGAAGACGGCGAAAAGAAATGTCTGGTACTGGACGGACAACAGCGCTTGCAAAGCCTCTACATTGGCTTATGTGGCAGCTTTGCCGGGCGGGAATTGTATTTTGACATATTGAGTGATGATATTGGCGTCCCGCCAGATGACATCAAATACCACTTCAAATTTCAAAAGAATACTGATGCGGTATTCCCCTGGATAAAATTCAAAGAACTGGTAATGACCACAAAAAAGAAGCCCGGGTTAATCAAAGATATGGAGACCAAACTTGAACGTACTTTTACAGAGCGTGAAAAAGAGCAGATAGAAACCAATCTTGATCTGATAGATCGTACCTTCAAAATGGAAGAAGTAATTACCTATCAAGAACTCGACAGCATTGACAATCCGGAACTTTACTCCGATGACGATGTGGTAGAAATCTTTATCCGTGCCAACTCTGGTGGTACTAAACTGGAAAAATCAGACCTGTTGTTTTCATTGCTTAATGCCACATGGGACGTCGCAGACGATCGCATGGAGGAACTGCTAGGTGAGGTGAACCGGCATGGCTTCGCTTTTAACCGCGATTTTGTTCTCAAGACCTGCCTGGTGCTACTGGATCAGGGCGCACGGTATGAAGTATCCAAATTCCGTCAACCCGGCGTTCGTGAAGCTATCGAAAAGCAGTGGAGCAAACTGGGTGATTCCATCAAGGCGGTTGCGGATTTTGTGCGCGAAAAAACCTATGTTAAAGACGACAAGGCATTACCTTCTTACCTGGCACTCATCCCGCTCATCTATGTACATTATCATTATCCGCCAGCCTGGAAGACAGCCAAAGATATGGATACATTCCTGATACGCACACTATTAAGTGGTGCCTTTAGCGGACAGCCAGACCAGATTATCGATACACTGGTGAGAAAAATTAGAGAACGCAATGGATTTGATGCAGAGGAATGCTACCGCGTCATTCGCGATCAAAATCGCAGCCTCGAAATTACCAAAGACCGATTTTTTGCAATGGGATATGGTTCAAAGAATATCCACCTGATTATGAGCCTTTGGTATCAAAATACCTCCAATACACCTGCCTATGACAACAACCTTCTCCAGATAGATCATATATTCCCGCAAAGCAGGTTAAAGGCAATAAAAACAAAGAATCCTGAAACAGGAAAGCCTGTCATGAAATATAACAAACACCAACGCGACCAGTTGGCAAACTGTATGCTGCTGACGCGTGAAGAAAACGGTGCCGGTGGCAAAGGTGATGCCTCGCCAGTGGAATGGTTCAAGGATAAGGATGATGCTTATCTGGAGCGCCACCTGATTCCCAAAGACAGGGAATTATGGGGGATGGACAGGTTTGATGATTTTATCAAGGCGCGTAAAGAATTAATCGCCGACAAATTTTTCGGACTTCTGGTCTAACTGTTCCTGCCACCGCCGCCTCCCCACATTGCAGCCCCCTGTCGTACAAACGATAATAGCCGCCTTTTAACCACGCGAAAGCCAACACCATGAACCAAACGACCATCCCTGACGTTCAGGGAAAACCCGATACCCGCCACATCGCCATTACCCGCGTCGGCATCCGCGACATCCGCATCCCGCTGCACGTCGCCACCCCTGACGGCGCGCAGCCGACCGTCGCCACCGCAGAGATGACCGTCGCCCTGCCGCACCAGCAAAAAGGCACGCATATGTCGCGCTTCATCCACCTGCTGAATGAAGCGGGCACCATCAGCCTCGACAGCTTCGCCGCGCTGCACGCGGAAATGCTGAAGCGGTTGAACGCCACCGAAGGCAGCATCATCCTCACCTTCCCCTATTTCGTGAAAAAACAGGCGCCGGTCAGCAAAACCGAAAGCCTGCTCGATTACGAAGTGACCCTCATCGCCGACGGCGGCGTGGAGGACTGCATCGTCAGCGCCGAAATCACCATCGCCGTCACCAGCCTCTGCCCCTGCTCCAAAGAAATCTCCAAATACGGCGCGCACAACCAGCGCTCGCACATCATCATCCACGCCGAATACGACGAAAAAACGCCGTTTACCTTTGAAGACCTCATCCGCATCGGCGAAGAAGAAGGCTCCTGCGAAATCTGGGCGACACTGAAGCGACCGGACGAAAAATACGTCACCGAGCGCGCCTACGAAAACCCGAAATTCGTCGAAGACATCGTGCGCGACGTCGCCGCCCGCCTGAACGCCGACCCGCGTATCAAGGCGTACCGCGTCTCCTCCGAAAACTTTGAATCCATCCACAACCACTCCGCCTACGCCATCATCGAACATGACAAACGCGACTGAAGCGGACAAAAAGCGCGCCATCCGCAGCTACGTCCTGCGCCAGGGACGCATCACCGCCGGGCAGGAACGCGCCTTCGCCGACCATTGGCCGCGTTACGGACTGGAAGTCGATGACGCGCTGCGGCTGGATGCGCCCGCACTCTTTAATGATGCGCGCGACCTCATTCTCGAAATCGGCTTCGGCAATGGCGACAGCCTCGTACAAATGGCCGCTGCCGCGCCGCAAGCGGGCTACATCGGCATCGAAGTCCACCGCCCCGGCGTCGGCCACGCCATGCTTGCCGCCGCCGCCGCTGGCATCGACAACCTGCGCCTCATCCGCCACGATGCCGTAGCCATCCTGCGCGACCACGTCGCCGACGGCACGCTCGCGCGCGTGCAAATCTACTTCCCCGACCCCTGGCCGAAAGCGCGCCACCACAAGCGCCGCATCGTGCAGCAGCCCTTCACCGACCTCATCTGGCACAAACTGCGCGCGGGCGGCGAAATCCACTGCGCCACCGACTGGGCGGCATACGCCGAATGGATGCGCGACGTCTTCGCGGGCGACCCGAAATGGCACAACCTCGGCAACGCCGACGGCTACGCGCCGCGCCCCGAGTGGCGGCCACAAACCAAATTCGAGCGCCGGGGCGAACGCCTCGGCCACGGCGTCTGGGATTTGCGCTATCGCAAAAATGGCTAACCAACGCGCGCCGTCTGGCGCGTTTTTTTGTGATGCGGCGCGCATCGCTATCGCATAATCCTGTTTCTAACCAAATCGTCACAAATTATTTGCCAAGCGCCCTGCCCGCCCCTACACTACACGCTCAAACTGCAACCGGACGCCCGCGCCCATGATCAAACGCACCCTTGCCTTTATCGCCGTCATCTGGCTCATCATCGCCATCCTCGCGCCCTCTTTCATCGCGCCGCAAATCGAGGGGCAGTTGCGTGCCTTCCTCGATGGCCCCGATGCCTTGCGCCTGCGCGGCAAAGGCCTGGAACTGCAGCTTGAGCATTATCAGCGCGGCTATTTCAGCAGCCAGGCCGAGCTGCACGTCAGTTTCCGCCCTTATAGCGGCCAGCCAACCTGGTACAGCACCACCCTGCACGCCCGCATCAATCACGCGCCGCTGTTTAACAGCGGCATCAATCTCGTCAGTGCCAGCATTTCCAACGGCAAAAGCGATGGCCGTTTTGCCGCCTACCTGCCGGAAAACCACTTGCAACTGCAAACGCGCATCGCCATTTTGGGGCAGATACACCAGTTCATCCGCATCGCGCCGAACCGTACCGCCAATCTCGACAGCGACGGCCTCACCCTGGGCTGGCACAGCCATATCCGCACTCCCGGTCGTGGCAACGGCGAATGGCTGCTCGGCAGGCAGCAATGGCTGGAAGGCCGCCGCAGTATTGATCTCGCCCGCAGCAGCGGTACCTGCCACAGCGATGGCGAAACGCTGCGCCTGAGCGCCGCCCAACTGAACCTCGTCCGTCGCGATCTCGCCAGCGACGAGGAACAGGGCATTACCCTGTTCAATCTGCAAGGCAGCCTCACCCGCGCCGAGCAGAAATACCGCATTGAAGACATCACCATCAAGCGCAAGGGCAGCGCGGGCAAAGTGGCGAGCCAGCGCCTGCAACACAGCACCATCACCGCCTATCACCGCGACAACGGCAGCCTGCGCAATCTGGAGGTGCAAACCAGCCCGACCTTCGACCTGCCCGTCGCCAAGGCACTCAACGGCGATCGCCTTTACCTCTCGCTCCAGCAGGAGGCGGACGGCAACCGCCTCATCGTCAGCAGCAATCACGAACAGATTACCCATGTCAGCGGCAGCCTGCTCTTCCCGCTGCTGTTCCCGCCGCCATACAACATCGCCCAACTGAACGGCACCCGTGGCGAGTTTATCCTCTATGGCGATTTCGCCCGCGACAGCGGTCTCTTGCCGCTGCTCACCCTCGCACTCGGCAAGGATCGCCTGCCTGCCGATGGCGATGGCAATTACCCGTTGCAAATCGACGTCAACGGCGACGAAGTCCGCGTCAACGGCAAGGCACTGCTGATGCTGCGCTGATTCCAGCCCGACCAGACAGCCCGCTACGGCGGGCTTTTTCATTGCGCTATATAGCCATCCACCGAAAGTTTCAGACAAGGCGCGTCGCCGAAGGCAGTACGCGGTTGTACGGCGAGGCGACGCAACACAGTATGAGGCTTTCGGTGGATGGCTATACTTGGACAAACCCCTTACGGAGACTCTGATGCCCCGCAAAATGCTCACCCTCGCCGTCGCCCTGGCCCTCGGCGGCTGCATGACCGCACAACAATGGACGAAAAACCCGCCGCTCACCACCGTCAACGACGACCGTACCTTTGGCGGCGACAACCTCGTCGCCTTCGGCCAGGTCAGCGAAGACCGCCCGCCACTGCAGGCGGGCAGCCTGATTCTCGTCGGACAAATCTACTGGTTTGCGGTAAACAAGGCCGAATCGGCAGAGTTGATGCGGGTACTGACCAGCGACCTGCCGCGCCAATTCCTCTTTACCGACCAGAGTGGCAGCAAAACCTATCAGGTATTGACGGTGATTCTGGATGAAAAAGACCGCCAGCATTTCTCCAGCGAAGTCTGCCTGCGCTACGACACCACCGAGCCGACGGAAGTCGCCAAATTGCAGGCGCTGGACTTCCAGCCGCGCAAAATCGGCAACGAGCCCGCCTATGGCCGCTGCCTGCCGATGAATGGCTCGCTGTTTATCAAACCGCCGAACCTGCCCTACGACCAGCGCTTCCAGCAGGACAAAAACCTGCCCATCGAAATCAAGGTACGCCACAGCAAGCGCGAGGCGGACGTGATGAACATCGTCAGCAACCTCGCCACCTTGCCCGCGACACTCTCCGCCGACACCGTCAGCTCGGTCATCATGTCGCCCGCACTGCTCAAGGCGGGGATGAATTACTTCATGAAAAAAGAAGACGGCGACAGCGCCCCGGCCACGCCATAACCGCCTGCCGTATCGCGCGCAAAGAAAAGCCCTCCACACGGAGGGCTTTTTATCGGGTTTTAGGGGGGTGGTTGCAATTCGGCGGATAAGCCCCTCTCTCGCTGAGCGAGCTGTTCCAGTCCCTCTGGGAGAGGGGTTGGGGTGAGGGCAGCAATCATATCTCTCCCCCTTCAGGGCAAAGCCCGTAGGGGCGGTTAGGACTAAGTCCGTAACCGCCCGAACGATAGTAATTGGTCATAACACGATGATTTTGCGCGAAAGGCTCACGGCTAAATTGCAAACAGCCTCTAGCCCTTGTGCCGCGTCGCGCTATCTTCGCGCGGCTGCCAGTCCACCGGCTCGCCGCGCAGCAGGGTCGCGATCATTTCGCGGGTGATGGCGTTATTGACCTTGGCAATGGCCGCCATGCGTTCGTTGCCGAAGCGCGGCAGCGCAGGGTCGTAGGCATCTGCCATTTGCTGCACGCCGTGGCGGTCGCGGTGGTAGTAAAACTCGCTGATTTCTTTCGCTTTTGCCGCGTCCATGCCGAGCATTTCCAGCGCGGTGCGCCCCACGCGGATGGCGCCGTCGAAGGTTTCGCGGATGATGGCGGTCGCGCCCGCCTGGTAGAGTTCATAGACATGGATGCGGTCGTAAGCGCGGGCGATGATGGGCAGGCCGGGATGCGCGCGGCGGACGTGTTCGGTGATGGCAACCGCCTGCTCGCGCTGGTCGATGGCGATAATCAGCAGTTGTGCCTTGTCGATGCCGGCGGCGGCGAGCAGCGCCGGTTGGCTGGCGTCGCCGAAGTAGCTTTTGACGCCGAAGCGCGACAGGCCTTCCACGGTTTCCACGTCGTAGTCGATGACGGTGGTGTGGTGTCCGCAGCAGAGCAGCAGGTTGTCCACCAGTTGGCCGACGCGACCGTGGCCGAGGATGATGATGGGGTTTTCTTCTTCGATGGTGTCGGCTTCGCGGCTGTGGGTGTCGCCGCTGGCGCGCGGCGCGAGCAGTTTGTCGTAGGCGATGAAGAGCAGCGGCGTCAGCAGCATGGAGAGGGCGACGACCAGCAGCAGCCGTTCGGCGGTGTCCTGCGGCAGGTCGCCGTGCTGCACGGTAAAGGAGAGGAGGACGAAGCCAAATTCGCCCGCCTGCGCCAGCGCCAGGGTAAAGAGCGGCAGGCTGGTACCGCGCAGGCGGAAAACTTTGCCGAGGGCATAAAGCACGCCCGCCTTGACCGCCATTACTGCCACGGTGAGGCCGAGGATGAGCGGAAATTCGCCAAAGAGCAGCTCGAAGTCGATGCCCGCGCCGACGGTGATGAAGAAGAGGCCGAGCAACAGGCCTTTGAACGGCTCCAGCGTGCTTTCCAGCTCGTGCCGGTATTCGCTGTCGGCAAGGACAACGCCCGCGATGAAGGCGCCGAGGGCGGGCGAGAGGCCGATGAGGCTCATCAGCGCGCTGATGCCGACGACGAGCATCAAGGCGGTGGCGGTATAGACTTCGCGCAGGCGGGAGCGGGCGATGTAGCCGAGGAAGGGATGCGAAAGATAGTGGAAACCGAGGATGAGGCCGCCGACGATGGCGAGGATGACGATGGCCTTGAGGTAGCCGGGCAGGCCGTCGAGCAGGGTCAGACTCTCATGACCGCCACCGTGTGCGAGGGCGATTAGTTCCGGAATGGCAATCAGCGGCAGCAGCGCCAGCATTGGGATAACGGCGATGTCCTGAAAGAGCAGCACGGAAAAACTCGCCTGCCCGCCGGGACTGTTCAGCAGGCCTTTTTCGCCCAGTGTTTGCAGGACGATGGCGGTGGAAGAAAGCGCCAGCACGCAACCGGCGGCGATGGCGACCTGCCACGGCTGGCCGAGCAGCAGGGCGATGACGGCAATGGCGGCGATGGTACCCAGTACTTGCAGACCGCCGAGGCCGAGCAGTTTGGCGCGCAGTTTCCACAGCATCGCCGGTTCCAGCTCCAGGCCGACGAGGAAGAGCATCATCACCACGCCAAATTCGGCGACGTGCTGGATGTCGTGCGTTTCCTGGCCGACGAGGCCGAGCGCGGGGCCGATGAGAATCCCGGCGAGCAGGTAGCCGAGTACCGATCCGAGGCCGAGGCGTTTTGACAGCGGCACGATGAGGACGGCGGCGGCGAGATAGATGAAGGCGGTGGTAAACAGGGCGGTCATGCAGTCTCCTTGCAGGTTGGAAAACAGAGCCCCCTCCCCGCGCCGGGAAGGGGGCGAATATGAGGGAGATTCAAATGGTATCTAACTGCGTGTTGGCGGCAGCGACCACAGTTTTTCCAGGGCGTAGTGTTCGCGGGTTTCCGGGCGCATCAGGTGGACGATGATGTCGCCCAAATCCACCAGTACCCAGTCGCGGCTGTCTTCGCCTTCCATGCCGAGCGGCGGCCAGCCGGCGGCTTTGCTGTCGTCGTGGATTTTGTCGGCCAGGGCGTGCAGGTGGCGGTCGGAGGTGCCGCTGGCGATGATCATGTAGTCGGCAATGTCGGTTTTGCCGGCAAGGTCGATGGTTTCGATGTTGACGGCTTTGAGGCTTTCGAGGCTTTCGAGGACGAGGGTTTTCAGTTCGCTGGCGTTCATGGGGTTCCTTTAGAAGTTGACGAGCGGGTTGTACGGCGGCAGGTAGGCGATGAGCAGGTAGAGGATGCCGAAGTTGGCGACGATGCTTGCCCAGAAGAAGCCGCGGAAGCGTTTTTGGTTGAGTTTGTGACGCAAGAATGGCCGCGCGACGAGCGCCCCCGGCCAGCCGCCGAGGAGGCTCGCCAGATGCAGCGCGCTGTTGGGGACACGTTGCAGGTTTTCTTCGGCGGCGCGTTTGTCGTAGCGGTAGAGGGCGACGGTGAGGATGCTGAGGATGGCGCTGGTGATGCCGAGCGGGATGGAGACGAGGGTGAGGCCGAGGAAGTAGAGGGTGTCAAGCGCGGCGTAGGTGTAGCCTTCGAGTTTTTTCGGCTGGCTGTGTTCGGCGATGTCGTAGATGCTGTCTTCCATGATGGCGTGTTCGTGTTCGCGCAGGAGGACCCGGCTCGCCTGCCAGCCGCCCTTGTTGCCGGGGATGGCGAGCACGGTCACGGCGGTGTCGGCCGCCGGGCGGCGGTGGTGGTAGGCGAAGGTGCTGATGTGGAAGAACAGGTTTTCGTGGCCGGGCATGAGCTGGATGAAGCCGTAGCCTTTTTCGTCGTTCCAGTTGATGATGCGGCCCTGGTAGGGGGTGTTTTCTGCGAGGTCGAGCGGGATGCGCCGTTTTCTGCGGGGGGGTACGTAGCTCATGCGGGTTGTCGTTGTTGGTTGTTTAGCAGGTGCTGTTTGAGGGTTTGCCAGTAGTCGCCGTGTTCGGCGCCTTTGGTGATGCGGTCGAGTTTGGCCGCCAGACGCAGTTGCAGGCGCAGTGCGCGCGGCGGGTGTTTGCCGAGCGCTGCCTGATAGCGGCGCTGCTGGCTGTCGTAGATGTTGTATTGTTGGTAGAGCGCGCCGTGGCGGTGCTGCGGTTCGTTGTGCAGGCCGATGAGCAGGCTGGCGTCGCGCTGCAGGAGCCAGGTAATCAGGGTGGTGTCGCGCGGGTTTTCGGCTTGCAGACGGGCGGCGACGCGGTACGCTTTCGGCCAGTCGCCGCCGAGGATGGCGTCGCTCAGGGCAAAGGTGTTGAACTGGGAGAAGTCGTCAAGAAGGTCGGTCAGCAGGGTTTCGTCGATGATGTTTTCGGCCTGCGGGTGGATGGTGAGGCGTTCGATCGCCTGTTTGGCGGCAAAGAGGTTGCCCTGGCAGTTGGCAATGAGCAGTTCGCAGGCGGCGTCGGTCAGGCGCAGTTTGGCCGCTTGCAGGCGTTGCGCGATTTGTTTGGCAAATTGTGGCGGGTACAGCGCTGTACTCACGATGGCGAGGTTGCCCTGGCTGAACAGTGCCTTGTACCAGGCGGTGGTGTGCGGTTTGTCGAGGTTGGGGGCGTAGATGATGAGGCGGCTATGGTCGAGGCGCAGTTCGGCGAGGCGGCGCAGGGTGTCGGCGGTGGCCTTGTCGGCTTTTTTGGCGTCGAGGTGGAGTTCGAGCAGGCGTTTCGGCGCAAACAGCGACGGGGTTTCGAGCTCCTGGATGAGGCTGTCGATGCGGCTGTCGCCGTAGAGGCGTTGGCGTTCGTCGTAACCGTCGGCGGTGGCACGGGCGCGGGCGGCATCCAGCGCTTCGCTGTTGAGCAGTGCTTCGCTGCCGTGAATGAGGGTGATGGCGGGCAGCGGGTGCTGTTTGAGGTGGCGGGGGGCGTCAGGCGCGGCGAGGTTCATCGGGTGCGGGCGTTGGTGTAGCGGATGAGCTTGTCGGCGTTGTCGCGCGCCAGTTGTTGGTGCGCTTCGTCTTCTTCGGCGCTGCTGCCGAGGTAGGTGTTGCTGCGGTAACGCACGTTGCTGCGGCTGCTGAAGGTTTGTTCGCCCAGTGTCGCGCCGTTTTTTTCGAGGCGGATGTGGACGCTGTCGATGAGTTCGATTTCCTGGGTGTCGCCTTTGCCGCCTATGGCGGTGCGGATGCGGTCCTGGTCGGTGGGGTCTATCTGGAGGCGCACCGCAGCGGCATCGTTCAGGGTGATGTGTTGTTGTTGCAAGGCGGCTTCCAGGGCGTTCTGGAAGGTGGGGTCGGCGCCGTTTGGCCAGTGCAGGCTGATTTCGCGCAGGTGTCCGTCGCCACGTTCGCTGCCTTTGAGGTGGAAGCCGCAGGCGGTGAGGGCAAGGGTCAGCAGGGCGAGGAGCAGGCGTCGTTTCATGGCGGGAGTGTGGTGTTCAGGTGGGTGAATGGTAACAGATTTTTGTCGGACGAACGGTTACCCGCGCGCCGCTGCGGGGCGGGATGTGAAGCGGGCGCCTGGGCGTTGTTTACCATTCGGCGGATAAGCCCCCTCTCTCGCTGCGGACGCTGGCGCGTCCTGCAGGGAAGGGGGATTTTTCAAATCGCAAACACCTAGGGGCTGTTTGCAATTCGTTTTGTATACCGTCGCTAACGCGGCTTGTTTGCTGCCCCCACCCCGACCCTCCCCCACGGGGGAGGGGGTAGTTTGGTGGGCGACCGCAGAGCGAAGCCCGCAACGGGGCTGGTTTGAATTGTAAACAGCGCCTAGTCGTTGCGGGTGCGATATAGCCGCAGTTGGCCGTCCTGCCAGCGGTAGAGGTGCGGGCTAACCGGGTTCGCTGTTTTTGCGCTGACTTCTGCGACAAGCGTTTGCAGCTCTTGCAGGTTTTCCGGGCTGTCGTCCTTGACCAGGAGCAGCTCGCCCCGCGACGGTGCGGCGATGACGGCGCTGTGCAGCCAGCTCGGCGGCAGGATTTCGTCGAGAATGAGCAGCAGCGAGACGTCATAGACGCCGTCCAGCACCATGCTGTAGGCGCCGCCTTCGAGGCCGTAGATTTTGCTCTGCCCTTTGCGTTTGCGCAGGTTCTTCACGGCGCGGGTGCGCAGCAGCTCGGGGTTGGCGTAGCCCATCGCCTCCGCTTCGCCGGGCGAGAGGTAGCGCAGTCCGGCGTCGCATTCGTAGGTGTAGCAGATGAAGAGGTCGGCGAGGTAGGGCTGAACCATCATCAGCGCTTTCAGTTCTTTTTCCGGCTGGCGCGCAAAGATGCGCCGTTGCAGGTCTTGCAGCCAGCCCGCGCTTTTGATTTGCGGCAGGATGTTTTCCGGGTTGTCCGCCGGCGTCTGCTGCACGTTGTATTCGCTGATGCGCTTGAGTTCAAAGGCAAACAGTTTTTCGCGCTCTTCCGGGTGCTGCTGGTAGTGCTGGTAGAGGCCTTGCAACGACAGGGTCAGCGGCTGCGCGAGGTGGATGTAAAGCAGGGTCAGCTCCGGCTCGCGTTCGTTGAGCTGGATGGAGACGCGCACATGAAACTGGCGGCTGATGGTGGCGGCAAGTTCGCGCGCAAAGGCTTCGGCGGTGAGGAGTTCGGTCATGGCTGGTACTCCGGGGCAAGCAGGGCGGTGCAGGTCGCTGGCGGGGTTTTGAGCGGTTTCGGTTTGGGCGGCTTTGGCGGCCTGGGATTCAGAATGGCATCGCTCTGGTCGGCGACCCATTTGTAAAGGTCGGCATTGCAGCCGTCGCCGGGCGGAATCGCCGCCTGCGTCATGCACTCCGCGCTGCCGGGCGGGCAGTTGAGGCGAACGTGGAAATGCGAGTCGTGGCCCATCCACGGGCGGATTTTGTGCAGCCAGCGGGTGTCGGATTCGCTATCGCACAGATGCGCCTTGATGACGGGATTGACGAAGATGCGGTTAGTTTCGGGAAAGGTGGCGGCGGCGTGCAGCGCGTCGCGGTAGGCGGCCTGCCACAGGCCGGGGACAAGCGTCCCTGCCGCGCCATCGACCATCGACGACGGCTCCACGTCCTTGTCCGGCTGGCTGCCCTTTGGCACGGTGTAAAACCAGATGTCCACGTCCAGCCCGTTCTGGTGGCTGCTGTGGCCGAACGGCATTTCGCCGCCGACCGGCTGGCTCAGGTCGCCAATGAGGATTTTGGCGCCGTGCGTGGCGGCGACTTCATGGCCAACGTGGCGTACCAGCTTCAGGGTAATCGGCTGACTGTAAAAGCGGTTGCGCCAGCGGCGGATACTGATGAAGCCGTCGCCTTCGGCTTCAAGCGTCTGCGCACCGAGCTGGCAGCCGTTGGCGGCACTACCGACCGCCTGCGGTGTCGCCCCTTTTGGCGCGCGCACCATACTCCATACATTCACCTTGTCGGGATCCTTCGCGAGCGCCACGGCAGCGCACAAGGCAAGCAAAAGCGTCAAATATTTCATGGTTACAGAAACGAGTGTTACGGTTCGGAAATCATACACGATTTTCGCCGAAACCGCCGGAATCCGCGCCGTTGTTGCGCCGTACTGCGCTTGGAACCTGTTTAGAGTCTGCGGGGGAATTTGAACAGATTCTTAACCATCGGAGCGGGCGCGCAACCTGCGCACCAGCGCCGCAATCGCCGCGTCATCGTCCTCGACCCCGTGAAAAAGACGGTCAAGAATATCGGGATCCTGATACTCCAGCAGCGCGGCGAACGCCTGCTGCTCCGTCGCCGTTGCCGTGGCGTAGTCCTCCTGCAAAAAACCCTGCAACACCAAATCCAGCTCCTTGATACCGCGCCGCGACAGCCACGCCAACCTTGCATCCATCACACACTCCCGGCATAACGCCACAAAACTACCCGCGAAATGCTACAATATCACCGTCCAAACCACAAATATCCACAGGAAACCGCGCGATGAAAGATGACACCCTCATACTGAAAGCCACCGGACCGGACGCCGGGACATTCCTGCAAGAACACCTCGTCTGCGACAAGGACGCCCTCGCACGCGGCTACTGGCACTGCGCCGCCTGCTGCAACCCGCACGACAAAGTGCTGGCCGTACTCTGGCTCATCCCCTGGCCGGACGGCATCCTGCTGCGCCTGCCGCGCTCCGTCGCCGCAGCGGCACTCGCCCAACTGCGCCAGCACACCGGCGCACGCGACATCACCCTCGAAGAAACCGCCCTGCATTTTGCCGCCCTTGCCGGCGACAACCCCGACCCCGAACGCCACATCCACCACGACGACGGCATCGCCCGCCTTGGCGGCATTGCCGGACTCATCCCCGTCATCAGCGCACAACCACTGCCAGACGCCCTGCCCGGCGAAGCATGGTATGCCGCCCGTATCCGCGCCGGTATCGCCGAAATCCACGCCGACACCGCCGGACACTACGCGCCGCACACCCTCCACCTCGCGCCCCGCGACCACGCGCCGCATCAAAAAAAACCGCAACACCAGCTCGCCACCGCCACCGCACCCGGCCTTGCCAGCGGTCAGCGCACCCTCTACAACACGCACCACAAACCCGTCGGCACCCTGCTCGATTACGGACACGACACGCACGGCACCGTCGCCCAGGGTGTCATTGACAGCCATTACCTCAACAAACCCCTGCACCTGCGCGACCATGACCAAACCTTGACCTTCCACCCCGTCACCGCCAAAAACGCCTAAAATTCACGGACACCCATAAACCTACAGGAGACACCATGAGCCCCAGCATCATCGTCGCCGCTGCCATCGGCTTCTTTATCGGCGCCGTCCTCGTCTGGATTATCAAAAACACCAACCAGCACCACGCCGAAGACCTGCAAGAAGAAAGCGACACCTTGCGCCAGGAGCACGAAGCGCTGAAAAAAGCCTTCGCCGACTACCGCAACAACGTCAACGGCCACTTCATCCGCACCGCCGACGCCGTCGAACAACTCGCCGACGGCTACAAAAACGTCTATCACCAGCTCAGCAGCGGCGCGCGCGCACTGATGGACAAAGAAACCCTGCAAAAACAAATCGAAAAACGGCAAAACAAAACCATCACCCTCGGCTTCGCCGCAGACAGCGGCGACAGCGCCCCGGCAGCTCCCGCCGCCCAACCGGCAGAAAAACCCGCGCCCGTCCCGCCCAAACCGGTTGCCAAACCCACGCCGGCGGAGCCACCTGCACCATCACCCGACAAAAACCCGTCAGAACCGGCAGCTTCCGAAGCGGGCAAAAGCGAGACCCCGCAAGAAGCGGTCAAACGCCACCTGCAAAACAACCAGGGGAAAACACCATGAAAACAACACACCACGCCTTTGCCCTCCTCGGCGCCACCCTGCTCGCCGCCTGCCAGGCCGACAGCAACCCCGGCAACATCAGCGCCGGAGACAGCCCGCGCAGCGGCAGCCAATGGGTACTCGTCGCCGGCCAGCTCAACGGCAAACCGCTGAACGTCCAGGATGGCACCGTCACCCTCACCCAGGAAAAAGACGCCTTCACCGGCGTCTCCGCCATCAACCACTACCGCGTGCCGGTAAAAATCCGCGGCGGCAACATCGAACACCCCGAACCGCCGACGACCACGCTGATGGCCGGGCCGGTCGAAGCGATGCGCCTCGAAAGCGACTACCTCGAAGCGATGAGCGCGGTCAAACACCTCAAACGCGAGGGCGACAGCCTCACCATCAGTGGCGACAACAGCGAACTGCAATTCCGCCCCGCACCGCCGCAAAGCGCCCGCTAAAACCGTCTTCCATCCACAGAAAACCCCGCGCCGCGGGGTTTTTTATCGCTTCACGCCAAAGAAAAGCCGTATGCACTGGCATACGGCTTTTATGGCCATCCCGCCTCACGGGGCGCCTCAGTCATCAAACCCTTCCTGTACCGCGCCGCCGCCGTAGCCGTGGGCGAGATCGCCGAAGCGCAGGTACTGCCCCTGAAAGCTCAGTTTGACCGTGCCAATCGGGCCGTTGCGCTGTTTGCCGATGACGATTTCGGCGATGCCTTTTTCCGGTGAGTCCGGGTTATACACTTCGTCGCGATAGACGAACATGATGACGTCCGCGTCCTGCTCAATCGCGCCGGATTCACGGATGTCCGACATGATGGGGCGCTTGTTCGGGCGGCTTTCCACCTGGCGCGACAGTTGCGACAGCGCAATCACCGGCACGTCCATTTCTTTGGCGAGCAGTTTGAGCGCGCGCGAGATTTCGCCGACCAGCGCGGCACGGTTGTCGTTGCCCCGGCTGTCCGGCAGTTGCATCAGTTGCAGGTAATCGACCAGCACCAGTCCCAAATCGCCTACTTCGCTTTTCAGCCGCCGCACTCGCGCGCGCAGGTCGGTGGCGGTGAGGTTGGAGCCGTCGTCGATGTATATCGGCGCGTTTTGCAGCTGGCTGACGGCGATGGTGAGTTTGCGCCGTTCGTTTTCGCCCTTGATTTCGCCTTTGCGCAGTTCGGACTGGTCAATGCTGCCCAGCGACGACATCATCCGCAGCACCAGCGCCCGCGCCGGCATTTCCAGCGAGAAGATGGCGACCGGCAGTTTGGCGCCAATGGCGACCGCTTCGGCGATGTTCATCGCGAAGGTGGTTTTGCCCATTGAGGGGCGTCCGGCGATGATGATGAGGTCGCCCGCCTGCATTCCGGCGGTCATTTTGTCCAAATCCTTGAAGCCGGTGGGGATGCCGATGACGTCGGTGCCGCGTCGTCCGATTTCCTGGATGTAGGCGACGGTGTCGGCCAGCACGGTTTTCATCTGGTGGAAGCCGTCGCGCTCGTTTTTCTGGTACTGGTTTTTGATGTCGAACACGCGCTGCTCGGCGCTGTCCAGCAGTTGCGCGGCGGTGCGCCCTTCCGGGAAGTAAACGCTCTGCGCGATGTCGCCGCTGCTTTTTAAGAGTGAGCGCAGGATGGACGCCTCGCGCACGATGTCGGCGTAGGCGACGACGTTCTGCGCGCTGCCGTAGGCATCGGCGAGGCTGGAGAGATAGGCGGTGCCGCCGCTGTTTTCCAGCTCACCCCGCTCGCGCAGCGCATCGGCGACGGTAACAATATCCAGCGGCTGACTGCGCGACGCCACCGTCGCCATCGCCTGAAAAATGAGCTGGTGCGCGCGGCTGTAGAAATCCACCGCCTCAACGCGCCCGGCGACGCGGTCCCACATTTCGCCGTCGAGCAACACGCCCGCCAGCACCGCCTGCTCCGCATCCTGCGACTGCGGCGGCTGACGCAGCCGCTCTTCCTGTCCTGCAAAATCTGCCATCACGCCTCCCCGCGCCGCGCTTTTTCCGCCGCGACCAGCCGCGCGCGGGTTTCATTGACCCAGCGCTCTGCCGCCGCGTTGATTTCCGCGACCGTTTTCCCCGCCGGGTCAATCGGCTCGCCGACCACCACCTGCACCGTGCCGGGGTGCATCAGGCCACGTTTCGGCCAGAACTGCCCGGCATTGTGCGCGACCGGCACCGCTGGCACACCCAGCGCCGCCGCCAGCCGCGCCGCCCCCGCCTTGAACGGCAACGGCGCATCAAACGGCGCGCGCGTCCCCTCCGGGAAGAGAATCACCGAATAACCCGCCTCAATGCGTTGCCGCCCCTGCTCAATCACCTTCTGCATCGCCCGTCGTCCATCCTTGCGGTTGATGGGAATCGGGTGCAGCACCGCCAGCGCCCAGCCAAAAAACGGCAACCACATCAACTCACGCTTCAGCACCCACACCTGCCGCATTTTCAGCTTCGGCAAAAACGCCGTCTCCCAGGTGGACTGGTGATTAACCAGCAGCACGCAGGCACCGGGCGGCATCTGCTCCAGCCCGTGAATCTCCCACTTGATGCCGCACACCAGCCGCGCCAGCCAAATCGTGCTGTAACCCCAGCCGAAGGCGAGGCGCAGCCGCAGCGGGAACGGCAGCACAATCAGGCAGACAATAAAAATCGTCCACAAAATGGTGACTGGCACAAACAGCACCTTGAACAACACCGTGCGAAACCCGCGCATCACGCCGCCTCCTTTAACCAACTCTCAACTGCCGTTTCCACATTGGCATAGACCGCGACATCCTCCAGCTTGCCGCGCCACTTGTGCGCCACCACGCGACCGTTGCCGGTTTTCACCAGCACCGGAGCCGCGCCTGCCGCCCGCGCCGCCTGCACATCGGCGAGACTGTCGCCGACAAACGGCACGCCCGCGAGCGCCACACCAAAAAACGCCGCCTGATCAAGCAGCATCCCCGGATTGGGCTTGCGCCACGGATGCGCCGCATCGGCGCTGGCGCAAAAAACAATGCGGGCGATGTCGCCGCCGAACTCGCGCACCACCAACAGCAGCCGCGCGTGAATGCGCGCCAGCATCGCCTCATCCAGCGCGCCGTGGGCAATCGCGCCCTGATTGGTGCAGACACCGACGCGGAATCCGGCCTGGGTGAGGCGGGCGATGCCGCGCAGGGCGTTGGACAAGAGGCGCAACTCCTCCGGCCGCCGCACCGCCGCGTTTTCATTCAAGACGCCATCGCGGTCGAACAACACCAGCTTCTTGGAAAAATCAAACATTTACAACACACTCCCGTGGGAAAAACTGGCGCGAAGTGTAGCACACGCCGCCCGCGCCGCCGCCGCCCGCCGCGCAAATCCTGTATCCTTGCGCCTTTACCGTTGCCCTGCGTCCCCATGACTGACACTCTGCAAAACCGCCCCATCGGCGTCTTCGACAGCGGCGTTGGCGGCCTCACCGTCGTCCGCGCGCTAATGGAACGTCTGCCGCTCGAACACCTCATCTACTACGGCGACACCGCCCGCGTGCCTTACGGCGTCAAATCACGCGCCACCATCGAAACCTACAGCGCGCAAATCGTGGCGTTTCTCCTCGCGCAGCGGGTCAAAGCGCTGGTCATCGCCTGCAACACCATCGCCGCCGTCGCCGGCGATGCCATCCGCGCCCAGGCGGGCGGACTGCCGGTGCTGGACGTCATCAGCGCCGGGGCGCAGGCGGCACTGCGCACCAGCCGCAATCACCACATCGCCGTCATCGCCACCAACACCACGGTGAACAGCAACGCCTACGCCCGTGCCATCCACGCGCACGACCCGCAGGCGCGGGTACAATCGCAGGCCTGCCCGCTCTTGGTGCCGCTGGTGGAAGAAGGCTGGCTGGAGCACGACGTCACCCGCCTCACCGTGCGCGAATACCTGAAGCCGATACTGGCCGACGACGCCGACACCCTCGTTCTCGGCTGCACCCACTACCCGCTGCTCAAACCACTGCTGCGCGAAGAAGCCCCGCGCCTCGCACTGGTCGATTCCGCCACCACCACCGCCGAACACACTGCGCGCGCGCTCGCCGCCGCAGGACTCTTGCGGCAAGGCAGCGACAGCGCGCATTACCGCTACTGCGTCAGCGACATCCCGCTGCGCTTCCGCGCCATCGGCGAACGCTTCCTTGGCCGCAGTTTCGATGACCTTGAAACCGTCCGCCTCGGCTAACCCACCACCCAAGGAGCTCCCCATGAAATTGCCTCGCTTCCTGCAATCCCGCAAAAAATGGCGCAAGCATCAAATCCATAACCTGATCGGCAGCATCGGCGCCGCGCTTGGCATCTTCGTCTTCCTCGCCTACATCCCGCAAATCAGCGCCAACCTGCACGGCGCCAAGGCGCAGCCGTTGCAACCGCTGACCGCTGCCGTTTCCTGCGCCATCTGGGTCATGTACGGCTGGACGCAGGAGCCGAAAAAGGACTGGATACTCATCACGCCCAATGCCTGCGGTGTCATCCTCGGCCTGCTGACCTTTCTCACGGCGTTATAAGCGCCCGCCCAAAATACCCACGGTGCGTATCGGCTGCGCCATCCCCCCGGCGCGGCAGGCGAAAAACCAGCGTAGGTCGGGCACTTGTGCCCGACATTTTTTGATGTCGGCCATGAATGGCCGGCCTACGTTTACTATATGAAAAAGCCCCTGCATGGCAGGGGCTCATCTTTCGGCGGTGCGGCTCAGGCGCCCAGCGCGGGCAGTTCGCTGCCTTGCAGATAGGCAAAGGTCGTCGGCGGTACCAGCGGGCGCACCGCGTCAAGGTTGCCTGCCGCAATCAGTTCGCGCACGCGCGAGGCGCTGATGTAGGCGCCATCCGCGCGCAGGCGTTCGACGATTTCCAGCGCAAGCGGCGGCGCGGTGGCAAATTCTTGTTGCAGCGCTTCGTTATAAATGGCGGTCGCGGCGCTGTAGGGTTCGTGGCCGACGTAGCGTTTCGTGATACCGAGCGCGGGCGCGATGTGTTCCTTGAAGATGCGCGCGTCCAGCCGCGCCTGGATGGTGGTGACGTCGTCGTCTTCGCGGAGGAAGTAGGAGGGGAAGGTGGCGGCGGAGATGATGTAATCGCCGGTCGGGTGGACGTGAACGTTTTTCAGCGGTGCGATGCCCGCCTGTACCAGCGCCAGGCGCACCGAGCCGGGGTAGTGCGACAGGTCTTCGCTCAGGACAAAGAGGTGGACGACGTCGTTTTCGCGCGCCGCTTTTTCGACAAGGTAGCGGTGGCCGTTGGTAAACGGGTTGGCGTTCATGACAATGGCGGCGATGCGCGCCCCCGCGACGTATTCGCCGCGCAGGGTTTCCAGGTATTGTGGCAGACCGTGCAGCGCGTTTTCGAGGAAATACAGTTTGTCGTCAACGTGGGCGATTTCGCGGAAGCCGAGCCAGGCGAAGGCGTCGCGCGCGCTGGCTTTGGTGTAAACGTAGCAGGCGTGGTATCCGGCGCGATGGACGTCGTTCATCAGCGCGCTCATCAGGGTGTTGAAGAGGCTGCCGCCCTGGTGTTCGTGGTCAATGGCGATACATTTCAGGATGTTGCGATAGCGCGCGCCGGTGGCAATGAGCGTGCCGTCGTCGGCGTGGATGCCATAGACGGCGTCCAGGTGGCTTTCGCCACGGATGCCTTCGCGCGCGAGCAGCGCTTGCCAGGCAGTGCGGTCGGCAGCGATGCGCGCCGGAAAGAGTTGCTGCATCAGAGGTTTTTCCGCGGCGGGTAGATGTTGAATTTGACCCAGCGGTGTTCGTCGCTATGCGGGTCGATTTCGACGATTTTGCCGCAGAGTGTGTCGTGACGATCCAGCAGGCCTTGCAGGTCGCGCGCGTATTCGCTGGGGACGTAGCCGATTTTGTTGTGGTGCCAGAAAATCATCACGGCGTTGGCGTCGTGCGGGTTGTCCGGCTCGTGGCGCAGGTCAAGCAGGTCGCCGCGGTGCATGAGCGAGGCGAGGTCTTCGGCGCGATAGTACGCCAGCCCCGCAACCGGGACTTGTGCGACCACCGGCTGCGGCGCGCGGCGAAAGGTCTTTTTCAGAAATTTCCACATGGGGCGGGTATCCAAGATTAAAGTTTCGTGATTCTCCGTTAACTATAGCGAATATCGTGCCAATTGGCGATACTTGTCATCACCACCTGAACAAACATTTTTTCAAACCATCACCGCCTGCACTCAAAACCACAAGAATGCACATCTGCCGCCGCGGGCGGTCATTGCGCTTATAATCGCCGCATCATTCATTCACACCAGGAACCCTCCATGAGCCACAAACGCGTCTTGACCGGTATCACCACTACCGGCATCCCCCACCTCGGCAACTACGTCGGCGCGGTGCGCCCGGCGATTGCCGAAAGCCGCGCCAGCGGTGAAGAATCCTTCCTCTTCCTCGCCGACTACCACGGCATCATCAAATGCCACGACCCGGAACAAATCCACCGCTCGACGCTCGCCGTCGCCGCCACCTGGCTCGCCTGCGGCCTTGACCCGGAAACTATCACTTTCTACCGCCAGTCGGATATTCCCGAAGTGCCAGAGCTAACCTGGATTTTCAACTGCGTCTGCGCCAAGGGGCTGATGAACCGCGCCCACGCCTACAAGGCCTCAGTCGATGCCAACCTCGCCGAGGGCAATACCGACCCCGACCACGGCATCTCGATGGGGCTGTTTTCCTATCCGGTGCTGATGGCGGCGGACATCCTCATCTTCAACGCCACCCACATCCCGGTCGGGCGCGACCAAATCCAGCACGTGGAAATGGCGCGCGACATCGCCGGACGCTTCAACCACCGCTACCGCGAACTGTTCGTGCTGCCGGAAGCCGTCGTCGGCGAAGACGTGGCGCTGCTCACCGGGCTGGACGGGCGCAAAATGAGCAAAAGCTACGGCAACACCATCGCCCTCTTTGAAGACGAAAAGGCGCTGCGCAAACAAATCATGAAAATCGTCACCAACTCACAAGAGCCGGGCGAGCCGAAAAACCCGGACGAATCCACCATCTTCGAGATTTACCGCTCCTTCTCCAGCCGCGACGAACAGGCGGCGATGCGCCAGCGCTACGCCGAGGGCATCGGCTGGGGCGACGCCAAACAGGCGCTGTTTGAACAAATCAACGCCGAACTGCGTGAGCCGCGCGAGCGCTACCGCGAACTCACCGCCAACCCGGCGCGGATTGAAGACATCCTCCAGGCGGGCGCGGCCAAGGCGCGCAAACACACCCGGCCACTGCTGGACGCGGTACGCGACGCGGTCGGCATCCGGCCCTTGCGCTGAAATTCCGGGCGAGAAGCGGTTCGGCGCGTAGCCGAACCGCTTTTTTATGCGCGTCATTTTGCCGGGAAGGGCGGCTGTGGATAACCCGGTGGATAACTCGCGCGATTTCGCCAAAAATCGCAATGCACACCGCCGTTTGCCTGCCACCGTACAAATCGCGGTGGGACAAAAATCCGTGCAAAAATACATCATTGCAAGAAACAGCGGTAAACAAAGCGTTTTTTCCGCTTGCCATTTTCACCGCCGCGCCAGTAGCGGATTTGTGGATAACACCACTCGAATACCGCCCTGCCCGCCCGCCGCGTTTATCCCCAAAAAATGTGGACAACGCGACAGACAACGCCGCGTAGAGCCTTGTGTGGATTGCGGTAACTGTAAAGAGCGCGCGTGAAGCGGCTATAATGCCGCCCCTTTCAACCAGCCCCGAACCGCCCCATGCTTGAGCGCATCCGCAATTTCTCCATCATCGCCCACATTGACCACGGCAAATCCACGCTCTCCGACCGCTTCATCCAGATGTGCGGCGGCCTCTCCGAGCGCGAAATGGAGGCGCAGGTGCTGGATTCGATGGATTTGGAGCGCGAGCGCGGCATCACCATCAAGGCGCAGAGTGTGTCGCTCAATTACACCTCGAAGCGCGACGGGCAGACGTATCAGTTCAACTTCATCGACACCCCCGGCCACGTGGACTTCTCTTATGAAGTGTCGCGCTCGCTGTATGCCTGCGAGGGCGCGCTCTTGGTGGTGGACGCGGCGCAGGGCGTGGAGGCGCAGTCGGTGGCGAACTGCTACACCGCCATCGAGCAGAATCTGGAAGTGTTGCCCGTCCTCAACAAGATTGACCTGCCGTCTGCCGAGCCGGAGCGGGTGATGGAAGAAATCGAGGAAATCATCGGGCTGGATACCGCCGAGACGCTGAAAGTGAGCGCGAAAACCGGCGAGGGCATCGAAGACCTGCTGGAGCAGATTATCGAAAAAATCCCCGCGCCGACGGGCGACCCGGACGCGCCGGTGAAGGCGCTGATTATCGACTCGTGGTTTGACAGCTACGTCGGCGTGGTGTCGCTGGTGCGCGTGTTTGACGGCACGCTCAAGGTCAAGCAGAAAATGCGGGTGATGAGCAGCGGCGACGAGCATCTCATCACCAAGCTCGGCATTTTCACGCCGAAGGCGCAGGACCGCAGCGAGTTGCGCGCGGGCGAAGTCGGCTTTGTCATCGCCGGCATCAAGGACATCAACGGCGCCCCGGTCGGCGATACCTTGACCGACGCCGCCCGCCCCACCGCCGAACGCCTGCCCGGTTTCCAAAAAGTACAACCGCGCGTTTTCGCCGGGCTGTTCCCGGTGGAATCGGACGACTATGAAGACCTGCGCGAAGCACTCGCCAAGCTGCGCCTGAACGACGCCTCACTCTTCTACGAACCGGAAACCTCGCAGGCGCTTGGCTTCGGCTTCCGCTGCGGCTTCCTCGGCATGCTACACATGGAAATCGTGCAGGAGCGGCTGGAGCGCGAATACGACCTTGACCTCATCACCACCGCGCCGACGGTTGTCTATGAAGTGGAAACCACCGCTGGCGAAACGCTGCACATCGACAATCCGAGCAAACTGCCCGCCACCAACCACATCGCCGAAATCCGTGAACCCATCATCATCGCCAACATCCTCATGCCGAAAGAATACGTCGGCGCGGTGCTGGGACTGTGCATCGAAAAACGCGGCGTACAAAAAGATATGCAATATGCCGGACATCAAGTGCAGCTGCGCTGCGAAATGCCGATGAGCGAAGTGGTGCTGGATTTCTTCGACCGCCTCAAGTCGGTATCGCGCGGCTTCGCCTCATTCGAATACGAATTTCTCCGCTTCGACCCGGCCAACCTCGTCCGCCTCGACGTCCTCATCAACGGCGACAAAGTGGACTCGCTCTCCATCATCATCCACCGCGAGCACGCCCAATCACGCGGGCGCGACCTGGTGGAGCGAATGCGCGACCTCATCCCGCGACAAATGTTTGAAGTCGCCATCCAGGCGGCAATTGGCAACCAAATCATCGCCCGCTCCACCGTCAAAGCCCTGCGCAAAAACGTGCTGGCCAAATGCTACGGCGGCGACGTCACCCGCAAACGCAAACTGCTGGAAAAACAAAAAGCGGGCAAAAAACGGATGAAACAGGTCGGCAGCGTCGAAATCCCGCAAGAAGCCTTCCTCGCCGTCCTCAAAGTCGATAACAACAGCAACTAAGGAAAACCGCACATGAACACCCTCCAGAACATCCTCGCCGGATTCATGACCCACTTCGAACTCATCCTCACCCTCACCGTCCTCCTCTGCCTCGGCTTCTACATCATCGACAGCTTCAGCTACCGCAAAATGCGCCGCCACCTCTACCGCGTCTTCAAACGCGGCGAAGAGACCCAGGAAGACCGCATCACCTACGCCAACCGCCTCGCCACCATCATCCAGAGCGCCAAAGGCGTGCCGCGCCGCCACCAAAAAGCCTTCGACCGCGCGCAGCACAAACTCACCCAGCAGGAGCCGCTCAAAGGCGCCGAACTCTACTGGACCAAACACCCCGTTTACCCCAAAGAAAAAACCATCGAATTCTTCAGCGGCATGTTCTGGGTGCTGTTCATCGTCTGGTTTATCCGCTCCTTCATGTGGGAGCCGTTCCGCATCCCCTCCGGCTCGATGGAGCCGAACCTCTACGACGGCGACTTCATCCTCACCAGCAAATACAGCTACGGCATCAAACTGCCGGTACTGCGCAGCACCATCATCCCGACCGGCAGCGTCCAGCGCGGCGACGTCGTCGTCTTCCGCTACCCGAACGACCCCAACCTGCACTACATCAAACGCATCATCGGCCTGCCCGGCGACCACATCCGCTACGACCACGACCACGTCTGGATTAACGGCGAAGAACAGCCGCTGCTGCCGACCGGCGAGACCCGCGAAGTCGCGCGCAACTACGGCGAGCACACCTTCCACATCCCCGCCGCCATCT
Source organism: Cardiobacterium sp. (assembly GCF_057314735.1). Lineage (NCBI taxonomy): Bacteria > Pseudomonadati > Pseudomonadota > Gammaproteobacteria > Cardiobacteriales > Cardiobacteriaceae > Cardiobacterium > Cardiobacterium sp. Next base: position 3,495 of record NZ_DBHKZK010000034.1, on the reverse strand, counting down.
ACGAAGAAACCCTTTCCGGCTATGGCAACCACCGCGCCCAACTCTACCCCGAAAACCCGAACAACCGCCCCGGCATGGCCGAAGGCAGCCTGACCGTACCGACGGGACACTACTTCGTCATGGGCGACAACCGCGACGACAGCGAAGACAGCCGCGCCTGGGGCTTCGTCCCGGAAGCGAACCTGGTCGGCAAAGCGACCGTCATCTGGATGAACAGCAACTGCATCCTCGGCAAAGGCGACTGCGACCACATCGGCAAAAGCATCCGCTAACCCGACACCGTAGGGTGGGGCTTGCCCCACCAACAAAACCGCCTCCATAAAACCACCATAGGGTGCGCCTCGGCGCACAACACCAACCCTGCTATCTCTCGTGGCGGTTCGGGGTGGAAACAGCTGCCGTAGGTTGGGTTAGCGCGCAGCGCGTAACCCAACACCCCCTTCCCGCAGCTCGCGTAGGGGCGGTTAGGGCGAAGCCCGTAACCGCCCACCAAACGAAACAGACAGTCGCTCTCTCGCTGCGCGAGCAATACTCGTCGCTGCACGAACAATAAATTGTCGCTGCGCTAACCGTCCCTGCTGGAGCCGTTTACATACACCTTGAGCGCTCAAGTGTATGTAAAAAGAAATCCCCCCTCCCCCTGTGGGGGAGGGGACGGGGTGGGGTTTGCCCGCATCTCCCGCTATCCAAATAGCCCACCAAACCCGATAACAACAATGCACCCCCTCGAACACGCCCTCAACTACCCCTTCCGCGACCCTGCCCTGCTCACCCGCGCCCTGACCCACCGCAGCCACAGCGCCGCGCACAACGAACGCCTCGAATTCCTCGGCGACGCCCTGCTCGAAACCATCAGCAGCATCTGGATCTACCGCAACCGGGGCAACGTCCCCGAAGGCGGGCTGACCCGCCTGCGCGCCACCATCGTCAGCGGGCAGAACCTCGCCGCCATCGCCCGCCGCCTGAGCCTCGGCCAATACCTGCATCTCGGCAGCGGCGAACTGAAAAGCGGCGGCGCGCGGCGCGACTCCATCCTTGCCGACGCCGTCGAAGCGCTGATTGCGGCGGTGTACCTCGACAGCGACTACCCCACCTGCGAACGCATCACCCTCGCCCTCATCGCCGACGACCTCGCCGCCCTGCCGGAAAGCGCGACCCGCCTCAAAGACGCCAAGACCCAACTGCAAGAATACCTGCAAGGACGCGGCCTGCCGCTGCCGGACTACCAAATCATCAGCGAAACCGGCCCCGAACACGCGCGTGAGTTCCAGATAGAAGCGACCAGCGGCGACTACCGCGCCACCGCGCGCGGCAACAGCCGCAAAAAAGCCGAACAAGAAGCCGCTGCCGACCTGCTCGCGCAGTACCAAAGCAGCAAACACGAATAACCCAGGAATGCCCATGAACCGCAAACACATCGCCCTTCCCCTCCTGCTCGCCCTCGCCGCCAGCCTGCCCGCTGCCGCCGAACCGAACAGCGACCCCGCTTCCAACCCCTACATCCGCTACAACCTGCGCACCTTGAGCAGCGCCGCCCCTGAGCCCGACAACATGGACGCTCCGCCAACCCTGCTGCCGCAGCCCGCCAGCACATACGACGCCGCCACAGCCGCCAAAACCGACATCACCTACACCCCCTACCCCTCCGCCAAAAACATCCCCGCCAACAACGGCTCACGCAAAATCCTGGGCGAAACCGCCGATGGCCGCCTGGTCATCCAGGACTACTACCAAAACAGCGACCGCCCGCGTACCGCGCCCTACATCCTCAACCGCTACGGTGACCCACAAGCCACCCTCATCATCAACGCTGACAGCAAACTCGTCTGGTACAACCAGGACGGCAGCGTGTACGCCATCCAGCACTACCATGACGGCCAGCCCGCCGGATACCTGAGCTACTACCATAACGGCCGCCTCGTCGCGCAAAAACCCCGTCCCGGCAGTGACGACGGCTTCTACGGCATCGGCGGCTACGCCACCGCAGGCACGCGCTACTACTACGACGACGGCCACATCCTCGCCCTCGAATACCAGCATGGGCGCATTGGCAGCTGCTTCACCGCCTTCTACTGCGAAGAAGGCGAAAGCCTCTACGCCCCGGACGGCACCCCGCTCCTTGCCTGGAAGAGCACCCAAAGCGGCGACATCGTCTCCAGCCACAGCTGGAACACTCTCAACACCACCCCCGCCAAGCAACAGGCTGCGCGCCGCCAGAGCATCAACGCCGCCCTTGAGCGCCGGGAGGACATCAAACAACATCTGCGGCACAACAACGACCTCAACCGGCATGACCGCGAGAGAACCGCCACCGACCTGCCCGAGCCAGCCCGTTTATAGCCATCCACCGAGAGTTTCAGACAAGGCGCGTCGCTGAAGACAGTACGCTTTTGTACGGCGAAGCGACGCAACACCGTATGAGGCTTTCGGTGGATGGCTATACATACACCTTGAGCGCTCAAGTGTATGTATATAGCCCTCCACCAACCCCAGGAACCCCATGAACACACGCGCCGGACACATCGCCGTCGTTGGCCGCCCCAACGTCGGCAAATCCACCCTGATTAACCACCTCATCGGCCAGAAAATCGCCATCACCAGCAAAAAACCGCAGACCACGCGGCACGCGCTGCTTGGCATCCACACCACGGGCGACAACCAAATCATCTTCGTCGATACCCCCGGCATCCACCAAAGCCGGGAAAAAGCCATCAACCGCCACATGAACCGCACCGCCTGGCAGAGCATGGACTACGTCGAACTCATCCTGCAAGTCAGCGAGGCCGGCCGCTGGACGGACGAAGACGCGCGCATCGCCAAAGCACTCGCTGAGGGCGGCAAGCCCGTCATCCAGGTACCGAACAAAATCGACCGCCTGCGCGACAAAAGCGTGCTGCTCAAAGAACTCGAACACATCCAGACGCTTGGTGACTGGCGAGCCATCATCCCCGTCTCGGCGCAACAACGGCAGAATCTGGACACGCTGGAGCGCGCGCTCATCCCGTTTCTGCCCGAACAGCCGTGGATATACCCGGAAGACCACATTACCACCGCCGGGATGCGCTTCATGGCCGCCGAAATCATCCGCGAAAAAATCTTCCGCTACCTGCACCAGGAAATCCCCTACGCCCTCGGCGTCATCATTGACCAATACCAGGAAGATGAGCGCCTGGTGGAAATTGACGCGACCATCATGGTGGAGCGCGACAGCCAAAAAGGCATCGTCATCGGCAAAGGCGGCCAGACGCTGCGCCTCATCGGCCAGCGCGCGCGGGAAGAGCTGGAAGCGCTGCTGGAAAAAAAAGTGATGCTGCGCAACCACGTCAAGACCAAAGAAAACTGGCGCGACAACGACGCCATCATTCACAGCATGGGACACGGCAGCGGCACCGAAGACGCCTGAGAACTTGTTTGGAGTATGCGGGTAAAAGCGAAATTCCCCCTCCCCCGCAGGCGAAGCCCGCAGCGGGCGGGTACCCACGCAAAATGCGTCCG
>NZ_DBHKZK010000033.1:0-27263 GCF_057314735.1 Cardiobacterium sp. | reverse complement strand
GGGGCAGGGATACAAATTCCAAAAAACGTATGCCTTTGCCTGGTTTGGAAAGAGGCCTAATAAAAAGCCGTCCTTCGGGACGGCTTTTTCTGTGGCCGGTTTTTTTAATCCCGCCCCATCCGTTTTTCCACCGCTTCCGCCAGTTGTTCCAGCAGGATTTCGCTGTCTTCCCAGCCGAGGCAGGCGTCGGTAATGCTTTGGCCGTAGGTGAGCGTTTCGCCTGCTTTCAGTTTTTGCGCCCCGGCGACGAGGTGGCTTTCCGCCATCACGCCGAAGATGCTGTGGTCGCCGCCCGCGATTTGTGCGGCGATGTCGGCGGCGGCGACGAGTTGCCGTTCGTGCTGTTTGTTGCTGTTGGCGTGGCTGCAATCAATCATGATTTTTTCCGGCAGTCCGGCTTTTTGCAGGGCGGCGGCGGTGGCGCGGACGTGTTCGGCGCTGTAGTTCGGGCCGTCGCTGCCGCCGCGCAGAATAATGTGGCAGTCTTCGTTGCCCAGCGTGGTGACGATGGCGGAGTGGCCGAATTTGGTGACGGAGAGGAAGCTGTGTACCGCTGCCGCCGAGGTGACGCCGTCAATGGCGATTTGGATGTCGCCGTTGGTGCCGTTTTTGAAGCCGATCGGGCAGGAGAGGCCGGAGGCGAGCTGGCGGTGGATTTGGCTTTCTGTCGTGCGCGCGCCTATCGCGCCCCAGCTGACGAGGTCGGCGATGTATTGCGGGATGATCATGTCGAGGTATTCGACCGCGACCGGCATTCCTTTTTCGTTGAGGTCAAGCAGCAGTTCACGGCCGAGGCGGAGGCCGTCGTTGATGGCGAACGAGCCGTCCAGGTGCGGGTCGTTGAGCAGGCCTTTCCAGCCGACGGTGGTGCGCGGTTTTTCAAAATAGACGCGCATAACGAGGCAAAGCTGTTCGCGGTATTTTTCGCGCAGCGGCAGCAGGCGGTCGGCGTATTCGTTCGCCGCCTTGACGTCGTGGATGGAGCAGGGGCCGATGACGACGAGCAGGCGCGGGTCGTTGTCGTGGAGGATGGCGTGGATGTCCTGCCGTGTCTGGCGGACTACCGCCGCCGCGTGTGCGGTCAGGGGGAAGCGTTCCAAGAGCGCCACGGGTGGCAGGAGTTCTTCGATGCGGGCAATGCGCAAATCATCAGTCTGGTGCATGGGGTCGTCCATAAAAAAACAGGGGGTCGGCAAAGATAGCGCAAAACACGGCGCAGACAAAGCGCGGCGCGGTCGGGATTGCTATACTCGCCGCCTTTTCAGCCGCAAGGACTCCCCATGACCGATACCAACCCGCTCTACCAGCCCGCCGACGTACCCGCCTTCGCCGCCATCCGCCCGGAGCACGCCGCCATCATCCCGCAGATACTTGATGAAAACCGCGCTGCGATAGAAGCCCTCATCGCGCGCGGCGATTTCACTTGGGACGGGCTGATGCAACCGCTGGAGCGCCTCGAAAACCGCCTCGCCAAGGCGGTCTCGCCCGTCGCCCACCTGCACGCCGTCACCAGCACCGACGAATGGCGCGCCACCTACGAAGCGCTCCTGCCCGCACTCACCGCCTACGGCAGCGACCTCGGCCAGCACGAAGGGCTGTATCGCGCCATTAAAAGCCTGCGCGACAGCGATGATTACGATGCGCTTAGCGGCGCGCAGCGCAAGGTAATTGACGACGCGCTGAAGAATTTTGAGCGCAGCGGCGTCGCCCTCGATGCCGCCGCCAAGGCGCGTTACAAGGAAATCAGCCTGCGCCTGGCCGAACTGGGGACGCAATTCGCCAACCACGTGCTGGACGCCACCAACGCCTGGCATCTGCACCTTGCCGATGATGCCCGCCTCGCCGGACTGCCCGACAGCGCCCGCGCGCTGATGGCCGACCTCGCCCGCCAGCACGAAGAAGACGGCTACCGCATCACCCTTGACGCGCCGGTGGTCATCCCGCTATTGAGCTACGCCGACGACCGCGAGCTGCGCGAAACCGTTTACCGCGCCTACAACCTCCGCGCCAGCGAACTGGCCGACGAAGGGCGTTACGACAACGCCGCCATCATTGCCGAAACGCTCGCCCTGCGCGATGAAAAAGCAAAACTGCTCGGCTTCGCCGACTTCGCCGCCTACTCGGTCGATAACAAAATGGCGCCGGACAGCGCGGCGGTGCTTGCCTTCCTCGAAGACCTCGTCGCCAAAGGCAAGGCGGCGGGCGAAGCGGACATGGCGGCGCTGCGCGACTACGCCGCGCGCGAGCTCAATCTGCCCGACCTGCAACCGTGGGACATCGCCTACGCCGCCGAAAAACAGCGACAAAGCAAATATGCGCTCTCGCAAGAAGACCTGCGCCCCTACTTCCCCATCAGCCAGGTGCTGCAAGGGCTGTTCACCATCTGCGAGCGCCTCTTTGGCGTGCGCTTCCGCGAAAACCCGGCGCTTGCCACCTGGCACGCCGACGCGCGCGGCTACGACATGATTGACGCCGACGGCCAACTGCGCGCCCGCTTCTACCTTGACCCCTACGCGCGCGCGAAAAAACGCGGCGGCGCGTGGATGGACAGCGCTGTCTCCCGCTTTGCCGACGGCGACGCGCTGCAACTGCCGGTCGCCTACCTCGTCTGCAACTTCACCCCGCCGGTCGGCGACGCCGAGGCCTGCCTCACCCACCAGGAAGTCACCACGCTTTTCCACGAATTTGGCCACGGCCTGCACCATATGCTCACCACTGTCGGCGAATACAGCGTCGCTGGCATCAACGGCGTCGAATGGGACGCGGTCGAACAACCCAGTCAGTTCATGGAAAACTTCTGCTACGAACGCGACTGCCTGCGCCTGATGACCCGCCATTTCCAGACGGGCGAGCCGCTGCCGGACGAGCTCTACGCCAAACTCATCGCCGCGAAAAACTACCAAAGCGCGATGGCACTCTTGCGCCAGCTCGAATTTTCCCTGTTTGACTTCCGCCTGCACCGCGCCGAGAACGCCGGGGCGGACGCGCTCGCCGTACACCGCGCGGTACGCGAACACGTCGCCGTCACCCCCGCCTACGCCGACAACCGCTTCCCGATGAGCTTCCAGCACATCTTCGCCGGCGGCTACGCGGCGGGCTACTACAGCTACAAATGGGCGGAAGTGCTGTCGGCGGACAGCTTCGCCGCCTTTGAAGAAGAAGGTGTGCTGAACCCGGCAACCGGCGCGCGTTTCCGCGACGAAATCTTGGCCGTCGGCGGCAGCCGTCCCAGCATGGAAAGTTTCATCGCCTTCCGCGGCCGCGCGCCAACGGTGGATGCGCTCTTGCGCCACAGCGGTATCGCGCAGGCGTAGCGGTCTTGCTCCGCCGTTAAAGGCCAATACAAAGGGCGGAATGTGAAAGTTGTAGGTCGGGCACTTGTGCCCGACATTTTTTTGAGGTCGGCCATAAATAGCCGACCTACGCTCGCTGTCCCGACACCCTGCAGTCGCGCACATTCCCCGCTGGGCAAAGCGCATCGGCGGCAGCAATGCTTAACCCCACCCCAACCCTCCCCCACAGGGGGAGGGGGCAGAGCGGCGCGGGTTTCGGCATTTGTTCCCGCATTGCAGGCAGCGGGGGTGTCCTTTTACATACACTTGAGCGCTCGATGTGTATGTATATAGCCATCCACCGAAAGCCTCATACGGTGTTGCGCCGCTTCGCCGTACAACCGCGTACTGCCTTCAGCGGCGCGCCTTGTCTGAAATTTTCGGTGGATGGCTATAAATACCCCGCCGGGTGCGGGGTATTTTTTTGCGGCAGCAAAGCGCACCGTGCGTAGGGTGGGTCTTGACCCACCGCCAAAACAACACAGTCGCAAACGCAGGTCGGTCATTCATGGCCGACATTAAAAAACCGGAAAAACGGCGGCATTCTCTATTGGTAATGTCCGCCGTCATCGCATTTACCGCCACATTGCCAAAAAGCCTATTGACGGTGGCAAAATAAAAGCCGTAAATAGGCACCATATATTGCAGGCGGCAAAACCCCTTTCCTTAATCCAACCGAAGATTTCCATGAAAAAATGGCTCATTACCCTTGGCCTCATTCCTTCCTTGCTGCTGGCGTAGGATGGCTTTTATACGCCGCCGCTGTCAATGATGATGACCAGCTCATTCGTTTACACTCAAGGCGCCAATACCATGGCGATTGAAGATTATTACAGCGAAGAGGCGAAGAAATCCGCCATTTCGCTCGATGTCAGCGTCAGCGACAATGATATTGCGCGCGTCGCCACCGCTATTGCATAGAATTTCCCGGCGAATGAACGCGAGCAATATACGGAAATGTACAAACAGCTTTATCAGGCCTATGTCGAAGACAAGGAAAACCCACAAACCTTCGCCGGCGCGATGGCGGCGTTTGCCCTGGGCAGCTATATGGCCTACCACAATAATTACGAAAGCGACCAGAAAACCAACGAGATTTTCCAGAAGCTGGTCAAACAAATGGATGCCGGGATTAAAAGCAATCCTGACGATTATGAAAAATTGAGTAATCGTGACATCAAAGATACCTATCTGCGGATGTCCATGCTCGGGATGCAACTGATGATTGCCTCCGCCTATGCCCAGCAAAACCACGCCGATGCCAATGTCATTGCCGGACTGCGGGATACGGGCCGTCAGGGACTGGAAACCGCCTTCGGCACCTCCGCCGACAATATCGAGATTTCTACCGCCGGTTTGTCGCGCAAATAATGCCGCATTGTCGCTAAAAGAAAGGCTGCTTCGTGCAGCCTTTTTTGTCATGCGCGGGCGCGTTCGCGATATATAGCCATCCACCGAAAGCCTCATACTGTGTTGCGCCGCCTGGCCGGGCACCCTAAAAAATGGCGGAGCCATTTTTTAGGGAAACCCGCGCCGTACAACCGCGTACTGTCTTCAGCGGCGCGCCTTGTCTGAAATTTTCGGCGGATGACTATAATAACCGCCCCAAACACACGGAGTACCCATGAAAAAGACCCTCATCGCCCTCGTTTTCGCCAGTCTCACCGCGACCGCCCAACCGCTGCTTACCCCGCCTGCCCCGGCGCCCGCAGCATCCTTGCGCGATGCCCTGAAATCCATGCCGTTGCCGCCGGCGATGACCGCCATCCTGCCGGACAGCATCCGCCTCGCCGAACAGGCAGCGCAGACCGGACTGGATTACCGCGCGGGCGACGAACAGACCCTGTACTACACCGAACAGGGCAACAAAAGCGCACAGCCCGCCAAGGGCGGCTACACCCGCAAAATCCTCGGCAAAACCGCCGACGGTCGCGTGGTGGTGCAGGATTACCGGCAAGGACGCGAACAGCCGTTGACCGCACCCTACGCCCTGCAAAAAGACGCCGACCCTGCCGATTTCCACGCGCGCAGCGCCGACAGCAAAATCGTTCACTATCGCGCCGATGGCAGCATAGCCAGCATTATTGACGTCAAGGGCGGCAAACCCGCCAGTCGTCTCAATTTCTACGAAGGCGGCAAGCTCGTCGCGCAAAGCCCGCGCATGAGCGGCATCCGCGAAGAAGACCCGTACGACGGCCTCGGCCGCTTCGCCAACGAAATGCGCGCCTATTACCCCGACGGCAGACTGATGGCAGTCACCCTCAACCGGAGCGGACAGTACCTCTGCCTGATGTACCGCCCGGACGGCACCCCGCTCGCCGCCTTCGGCAGCGAAAACAGCCGCAACCAAAAAGAAAACATCTACACCATCATCTGGAATCACGACGGCAAACGCACCAGCGAACTGGACGTTGACCCCGCCGACCGCGAACAGGCGGAAAACATCAGCAAGCGCTTGCGGCACATCAGCACGCTGATGGCAGACAAGGCCGAAAGCAGCGACGCGGCAAGCGGCGACAACAGCGATGGCGAAGCACCCCGCCTGTTCAAACGCCATTAAGCGCCTGTTCAACATCCCGGTTATCCACACCAATTTGAATGGCTAAGCCGAATTTCCCCCTCCCTCGCTGCGGGCTTTGCCCTGTAGGGGCGGGGGAAATTCGCTTTTACCCGCAGACGCCAAACAGGTTCCAAGCCCTTTCCCGCCCGCCGCTGACCACAACCGGAAACACCCTATGATTCACTACACCAACCAACAATCCCTCACCGCCGCACAATTTGCCGATGTGCTGAACCGCTCCGGCATTCACCGCCCCACCGCCGACCTGCCGCGCCTGCAAACGATGCTGGATGAAGCGGATATTTTATGGACGGCATGGGACGGCGAGCGCCTCGTCGGCGTCGCCCGTGCGCTCACCGATTACGCCTACGCCTGCTACCTTTCCGACCTCGCCGTGGATGCTTCCCACCAACGGCAGGGCATCGGCAAAACGCTGGTTGCGCACCTGCAAGCGCAAATCGGCGCGGACGTCGCGCTAATCCTGCTCGCGGCGGCAAACGCGATGGACTATTACCCGAAAATTGGCTTTGAAGCGCTGGATAACGGCTTCATCATCCGTCGCCGCCCTTTTTGATACCAATCATCCCAAAACGCAGGATAGGAGAGAAAGCCCGGCAAGCAGCACAGCGGCTGTAGGGGGTGCCGCAGACACGCGTTTCCCGTTTTTTCCCCGCGTGCGTGTCGGCTGCGCCGCCACGCTCTACACGCAAAGCCTGCCATAGGGTGCGCCTCGGCGCACCATCCGGGTGATGTCAGCGGTGGGGCAAGCCCCACCCTACGAACGGCTTCATCATCCGTCGCCGCCCTTTTTGACACGCCCATCATTAAAAACGCCCGCATGAAGCGGGCGTTTTCGTGCGGGACGCGCTTAGTGGTGGTGATGGCCTTCGTGGTGTTCGTGCGGCGCGGCGCGTTTTTCGCCAATCGGCAGTACCAGCGTGCTGGAGAGGCTGTGCTCCATGCAGGTCGCCTTGTCTTCAAACGGTGCCTTGTGGCTGACTTTGACTTTCCACAGGCCTTCGATGAGCGGGATGAGGTTGGCCTTGCCCTCTTTGTCGGTCTTGATGGAAAACGCCTGCGGCTCGCGTTCGTCGTGCAGCGCGTCCAGGTCTTTTTCGGCGAAGGTGTCGGAGGTGGCGATGACGGTCGCGCCCGCTAGCGGTTTGCCGTCGTAATAGACTTGCAGCGGGAACAGCGCATCGGCCTTGATTTGCGTCGGGTCGGCGAGCGGCACGATTTCCAGTCCCAGGCCGAGCGGTTTGCCCACGGCGGCAGCATCCACTTTTTTATCGCCGACAACCACCAGCGCCTTGCCGAACATTTGCGCCTGCTGGCAGGTGCTGGCATCAGGCATTTCTTTCAGGCTTTGCTGTTTCCAGCCGCTGTCATTTTTTGACCAGAATGTTGGCTGGTAGATGGCGCTAACCCAGTACACGCCCTTGCCGATTTTATCTTTGGAAACATACTGATAGTTTTCGCCCTGCTGGTTCATGTCCTCTGCCTTGCCGTCCAGGGCGGTGATTTGCAGCGGTTTGAAAATGTGCAGGCGATCGGCGGCAATCGGCTCGGCGGCGGGAAATTCGTGGCCGTAACCCATTTCGGCTTTCAGCACTTCGTCAGCGGCGGCTTTGGCGGGAACGTTGACCCAGAGTTCGTGCGCCTGAGCGAGGGAGGCGACGGCGAGGAGGGAGGCGATTAGCGTTTTTTTCATCAGGAAACTCCGTGGTTAAGGGATTGCTACGGTTATGAAAACCGGCGTGGATTGTAACAGGGTAGCGCAATGCCCGCAAATGCGAACGCATTGCAATGCGGTGATGGTGTTTGCAGAAATGGCAGGAATATCAGGCTATAATTTGCCACTCTTCCACTTGTTAAGGAAACACCATGAAAAAAATCGCCCTGGTTTGCGCCCTCTCCGCCGCCGCGGTTGCGCCACACGCCTATGCCGGTATTCCGATGATTTACGGCACGGCGGAAACTTCGGTCAAAGTGCATGACCTGCCCGATGAATTTCCCTTCCTCGTCGGAGCGGAACAAGTACCGATGGATGTCGGCTATTGCTACAAGCAGCTTCAGATTCTTTTTGTGCCTGTCTGGAATTACAACGAGCATTATTGTGGCTATATCGACGACAAGCGCTATTCGGATATTAGCAAGGAGAATCTGCTGGAGCTGTCTAAAGCGCTGTCGCTGGATACCAGTTGGGATAATGATGAACCCAAGATTCCTTTTTGGGACCGCATTGGTGGCAAACTGGTGCTTGGTGCCGTTGTGCTCTTTGCCATTTACCGCAGCATTCGCAATAAAAGGGAAGAAGCGGAGGAGGAGGAGGATTAAGTCTTTCTTGCAGGAATTGAAAAACGCCCGGCAACGGGCGTTTTTTTGGGATTTATTTCCGCAGCGCCATCATTATTTTGCTGGTAATGGAATGCCGCGTTTTTTATGTTTATTTGCGGCTGCTGCGGAAATTGTCGAGATAGGGATTCATGTCCAGTTTCCAGCCATTGTCGGTTTTGCGCCAGCGGGTAATCAGCGCGGTGCCATTGACGACGCGGCTGCTGTCCGGTTCGTAGGCGTGCAGCACTACCAGCACTTGATCGACGTCGTTGATTTCGCTGGACTGCATTTTTTTGGCGGTGAAGACGGCCTTGTTGCTGTCAATGCCCGCCTCGCTGAAGGTCTGGCGCAGGTATTGCCCCATCATTTGCACTGCCTTGCGTAGCCGTTTTTGTCCTTCTTTGCTGTTGGCGGTGTTGCCGTCAAGGAAGGCGATGTCGGCGATGGTCTGTTTTTCCAGTCCTTTTTCGTTTTTTATCAGCGACTGCATGAATTTTTCGGCCTTGGCGCCGACTGCCAGTTCGTCTTCGGTCGGCGGTGCGCTGGCGCAGGCAGCAAGCAGCGCGGTCAAAAGCAGCGCGATTATTCTTGCGGTACGAGCCATTTGCCCCCCTGGTTGGTCATTTTGAGGTTGAGGTCATGGCTGGTGCCGTTGCCGTAGATGACGCGGGCGTCGAGGCTGGCGTCGTTGCCCTGCTGGCGCACGCTTTGCGGCGCAATCTGGATTTGGCGCACGCCCTGTTTCTCGCCGGCGAAGTATTCGTTGCTGCCCGCTTTCATCAGCAACGCGCCTTTGGCGGTGCGCTCGTCCCACCAGCTTTGTCGCGGGTTGTAGGGGACGAAGGCGTAACGCCAGGCGGTTTCGCCATCGCCACGGTAAAGCGCGTTCAGGTAGGCCTGGGCGGTGGCGGTGATGTCGCTGCCGCCTTCGATGCTGCCACTGTAGGCGGCGGCACTCACTTGCGGACGTGGCGCGCGGCCGCCGTTGTCGCGCATGACGCTGATGTCGTCGCTTTGCCAGGCGGGGGAGAAGTCTTCGTCAATGGCGACGCGGGGCGCGGGCGGCGGTTCGTAGTAGCTTCCGGGTTCCGGCGGTGCGTCCATGCCGCCATCGTCTTCCATGCTGGTCAGTTGCGGATATTCGTAGAGGTCTTCCACGGCGTTGCCATCGGTACTGATGGATTCCAGCGCGAGGGTGTCGTTGTTTTCGTATTGGTAGGGGGGCGCGGAACCGCAGGCGCCGAGCAGCAATATGCCCAGAGCGAGGAATCCGTACCGTAACGCTGTCTGCATCTTTGCACTCCGCAGGGGGGAAAGGGCGCACAAAATAGCGATTCGCCCCTACAGGGTCAAGTATCGTTTTTACGACAGTTTTTGCCGGTAAATGCCTGCCAGTACGCGCTTTTTCTGCCTTTTGCCGATGGCTTTGCGTGCGCGTCTTGCAAAGCGGCAACAGGCGTGTATAATCCGCGCTCTCTTATCGGGGTGTAGCGCAGTCTGGTAGCGCGCTTCGTTCGGGACGAAGAGGTCGCAGGTTCAAATCCTGTCTCCCCGACCATTTTTCTCCAGTTAAAAAGATTTCGGGCTTTATGCCCGATTTTTTTATGTCCGCCTTTTGGGGCGAGGCGCTAATGCTCGCCTAAATGTTTCTGCCTACAATGCGGCAATTGGCCGTTGACCGCCATATTTTTCTTTTGACCCCGGAGTTTCCATGAGCAAAGCCCTGTTATCCGTAATGAGCGCCACTTTTGTCGCCGCCTTTGTCTTCGCCATTTCGCCCGCCCATGCCGATGACGACCGCGATTATTATCAGCAGCACCGTCGCCAGTTCATCAGTTATGAAAAGGCGGCGAGTATTGCCGCCCGTGCGGTGAAAGGTGGTGTCGTGACGGATTTGGAATTTGATCACGATCGCCGTGGCGATCATTTTGATGCGGAAGTGCGCGATGCCAGCGGACATGAATACGAGATAAAAATTGACGCGCGCAGCGGCAAGGTTTTGTCAAAGCAGCGGGATGATTAACCGCCATGTTCGCTATAAGAAACGGAGCGCCTGGACGCTCCGTTTTTTATGGTTGTTTGGCAGTGAGCAGGGTGCGGTAGTAATGCCAGTTAAATGCCGGGCCGGGGTCGGTTTTGCGGTCGGGGGCGATGTCGCTGTGGCCGGTAATGCGCGCCGGGGTGATGCGCGGGTGGCGGGCGATGATGGCGCGGCTAAGGGCGGCAAGTGCCTGATACTGGCGCAGGGTGTAGGGCGCATGGTCGCTGCCGTTCAGCTCAATGCCAATGCTGAAATCGTTGCAGTTTTCCCGGCCCTGATAGCGGGAGACGCCCGCGTGCCAGGCGCGCGCAATGGTCGGCACATATTGGGTAATGCTGCCGTCGCGCAGGATGAGGAAATGGGCGGCGACGCGTAGCCCGGCAATGGCATCAAGATAGGGGTGTTCGTGCCGCAATGCGGGCAAGGTACCGTCAAAAAGGGCGTTGATGTAGCGGTCGCCATGAACACCGGGCGGCAGGCTGATGTTGTGGATGACGAGCAGGCTGATGTCGTCCGGGTCGGGGCGGTCGTTGTGATGCGGGCTGGGGCGGCGGCGGGCGGCATCTAGCCAGCCGTTCGAGTCAAGGTTCATCGGGTATTTCCGGATGCGTACAAGGAAACCGCCCGCACGGCGGCGGGCGGTGTTGAGGTGCGGTGCCGTTTTACAGCCCGAAGATGCCCGCGTAGCGTCCGCCGACGCCGGCGACGAACATCACCAGGATGATGGCAATGGCGCTGACTTTCTTCTTCAGCAGGTACATACAAAGGAAGGTGAGCAGCAGCGGCACCAGGTTGGGCAGCAGGTCGTCCAGTACCGACTGCACGGTGGTGACGACTTCTTCGCCCGCCTGGTTTTTATAGCGCGCGATTTCCAGCGGGATTTTCAGGCTCGCCCAGCGCGCCACCAGTCCGCCCATGACGAAGAGGCCGAGGATGGAGGCGCCGGTGGTCAGTTTTTGCAACTGGCCGCCTTCCATGTCCTGCACGATTTCGGTGCCTTTCTGGTAGCCGTATTGCATGCTGTACCAGCGGGTGATGACGCGGATGAGGTTGATGCCGACGAAGAAGAGTATCGGCCCCAGGATGTTGCCGTTTTCCAGTGCCAGCGATGCGCCGAGAGCGGCGAGGATGATGCGCGCCGTGCCCCAGTAAATCGGGTCGCCGACGCCGGCCAGCGGCCCCATCAGCCCGACTTTGACGCCGCTGATGGCGCCGTCGTCAATCGGCGCACCGTTGGCGCGTTCTTCTTCCATCGCCGCCGTCACGCCCATGATGGCAGAGCCAATCCACGGCTGGGTATTGAAGAATTCGAGGTGGCGCTTCAGCGCGGCCGCCTGGTCTTCCTTTTTGCTGTAGAGGCGGCGGATGGCGGGCATCATGGTGACGCAGAAGCCCATCGACTGCATCCGCTCGAAGTTGAACGAGCCAAGGAGGAAGGTGGAGCGCCAGTACATGCTGCGCAGGTCGCCTTTGGTCAGTTTTTTTGCTTTTTCGCTCATGGGGTTGCTCCTTTATAGTCCTTCGAGTTCGTCATCGGCGAGCGGGGCTTGCCGCGTGGCGGGGGCGTTGCCGCCTGCGCCCTTGTTGAAGCGCGGGCTGAGTTGTACGTAAACGATGGCCAGCACGGTACCGATGATGCCGAGGCCGATGAGGTTGTAGCCGGAGAAGACGGCGATAACGAAGCCGAGGAAGAAGAACGGCATCAGCGCGCGGGCACTCATCATGTTAATCACCATCGCGTAACCGACGACGACGACGACGTTACCGGCGATGCGCAGCCCTTCGGCGACTTCCACCGGAATCTGCTTGAGGAAATCCTGCACGCTGCTCGCCTCGGCGGTGGCGACGACAATCGCTGCCGGGATGGCGACACGCAAGCCTTGCAACAGCAGCGCGCCGAAGTGGCAAAGCTCAATCCCCCGGAAATTTGCCTCTTTGGCGAAATTGTCCGCCTGATGCTGGAAGAAAACGGCAATGGTGCGCACGAAGATGGTCAGCACCTGCCCGGCAATCGCCACGGACACGGCGATGGCGATACTTTCCTGCGGATTCTGCCCGCCCTTGATGACAAGAATGGCGGTGATGACGCTGGCGAGTGCCGCATCCGGCGCCATTGCCGCGCCGACGTTCATCCAGCCCAGCGCCAGCAGTTCCAGCGTGCCGCCGACCATGACGCCGGTTTTCAAATCGCCGAGGGCGAGGCCAATCAAAGTACAGGCGACCAGCGGGCGGTGCGTCTGCCGTTCATCAAGCACCGAGCCCATGCCGCAGATGAGCCCGACCAGGGTTACCCAAAAAATTTCCATCTCTGTCTCCTTAGAATTGAATGTTTGCCAGCTTCGGCATCACATCTTCGGCGGGCGAAGTGGCGAGTTGTTGCAGCGTCATCTTCACGCCCATTTCGTTCAACCGCCTGAAGGCGGCGACATCATCGGCATCGACCGCGACCGCCTGACTGATCAGCTTGCAGCCTTCGCGGTGGGTCATGCCGCCGACGTTCACCTGCTTGATGTCCACACCGCCCTCAATCAGCCGGACGATGTCGCCCGGTTTCGTCACCAGCCACAGCACCTTGCGGTCGGCGTACATCGGGTTGTGCCAGACCTTGATCGCCTTATCGACGGTAATCACATACGACTGCAAATGCGCGGGCGCGACCTGAAGCAGCAGCTTGCTGCGCAGCGGGTCATTGGCAACCTCGTCGCTGATGGCAAAAATCGCGTCGCATTTGACCGCCTTCGCCCAGGAAGTGGCGACCTGACCGTGAATGAGGCGGCTGTCAATGCGCAACAGCGGAATCTGCATATGGCCGGAAGTGGGGCGGCCGGCGCGGCGGTCGGCCACCGGTGCGGCGGCTGCGGCAGGCGCGGCAGCGGGGGCGGCGGCAGACGGCAGCGCATTGCGAAACGCCTTCGTCCCCTCCATTGAGGCGGTAAAAGCGCGCTTGACCAAATCGGCGACGGTGCTTTTCTCGTCGCGGCTGTCAAGCAGCTCCAGCAACATCGGCAAATTCACCCCGGAAAGCACATCGGCGCGCGCAGTCGGCGCGGCGACGCGGATGGCGGCGTTATACGGACTGCCGCCGAACAAATCGACAAGAAACAGCACATCATCGCTGATACCCGCCTCCGTCATAATCGCCTCGTACTTGCGGATCAAGTCCTCCGGCCCCTCGCCGGGCATGAACGTCACCGCGTGCACGCCTTCAGCCTCGCCAAACACCATCGCGGCGGAATTGACGAGCTCCTCGGCAAACCGCCCGTGGCAGGCAACAATTAAATGAATCATCGAGTTATCACTCCCATCAAAAGGATTGCAACAGGCGCGGACGCCTGCATCCTGCTGCCGGCGTGGCACGCAAACCCGTCGCAGCGGAAAAATCATATAAGAAAACGTAACAAACCGTTAAAAATTTGTGGCGGACAGCGCCGGGGGCGACAATAACCGCCCGCAATCCAGGAGAACCCAGCGTGCAACCCGTTATCTGCCTCATCGGTCCGACCGCCTCCGGCAAAACCGCGCTCGCCTTCGCCCTCGCCGACCGCTACCCCGTTCACCTCATCAGCGTCGATTCCGCGCAAATCTACCGTGGCATGAACATCGGCAGCGCCAAGCCGGACGCCGCCACCCTCGCCCGCTACCCGCACGCGCTGATAGACATCCTTGAGCCGGAAGAGGCTTACTCCGCCGGGCGCTTCGCCGCCGACGCCCGCCGCGAAATCGCCGCCGCACACGCACGCGGCCAAATCCCGCTGCTGGTCGGCGGCACCATGCTCTACTACCACACCCTCTACACCGGGCTGGACGACCTGCCACCCGCCGACCCGGAAAACCGCGCCCGCATCGAGGCGCGCCTCGCCACCGTTGGCAGCGCCGCGCTGCACGCCGAACTCGCCCGCGTCGATCTGCAAAGCGCCGCCACCATCCAGCCGAACGACCGCCAGCGCCTGGTGCGCGCGCTCGAACTGCTTGCCACCACCGGCCAGCCGCCGAGCGCGCTCTACGCCGCGCAACAAACCCGCCGCCCGCCGTGGCCGACACTCGCCATCGGCCTCAACCCGGCACGCGCCGTGCTACACCAACGCATTGGCGAGCGCTTCCACGCAATGATTGCACAAGGCCTCATAGACGAAGTAGCGGCGCTGAAAACCCGCCCGCAACTCAGCCTCGCCGCACCATCCATGCGCAGCGTCGGCTATCGTCAAATCTGGCAATACCTGGACGGCGCCTGCGACCGCGCCACCGCCATCGAACAGGCCATCATCGCCAGCCGCCAACTGGCCAAACGACAAATCACCTGGATGAACAACCGCCTCGGCCGCGAACTTGCCATCAGCCAGTACGACCCGCTCGCAAACCCCGCCGCACCACTGCTGGCCGTGGAAAAATACCTGCAACAACCCCCGGTAAAGCCGATATAATTACCATCCGTTAAAGAAACACGAGAACCAGATGAAAAAACACCTGCTCACCCTCCTGCTCCTCGCCAGCGGCGCCTTGGCCGCGCCGACTGCCAGCGTCAGCGGCAACTGGCGCTGCCAGACCGTCAGCTACCAACAATACGGCAACAACTACCTGATCTTCATCGACAAAACCCACTGGCAGCACAAAGAAGACGGCAGCCTGCACGGCGAGGGCAAAGTTGAAGTGCGCATCCACAGCAAGACCAACCCGACCCTGCGCCTCTACTTTGACTACGCCTCGGACGGCAGTTGGCAACAAATCGGCGACCGCCTGCTGATTGAGACCATCAAGCCGCGCTTCGTCACCTCCGGCAAAACCGCGGCGCAACTGCGCCCGGCGGCGGAAAACATCGCACGCGACGTCAACAGCAAACCGCAACAGACCGTCGCCTCCAACATCATCTTCGTCAATGCGCGCCAACTCATCCTCGAAGACCGCGAAAGCCACGACTTCACCCGCTGCCGCCGCTGACGGATTCCGTCCATAAAAAACCGCCGCTGACCACGGCGGTTTTTTTATGAAATGCACTGAAAAGTATGGCTATATGGTCCGCGCTGGTCATGCGCCGGGGTAATGTGCGCAGCAATGCAGCAGTGGTTTTTCGTCCGTGGTACGTGCGCAATCCTGAGTCATCCTTGCGATTTTTTCTCGCCAACGTCGTCAGTCCCAATGTTGTCCACAAATTTTGGGGATAAATCGCGGTGGTGGTATTGGTCGGCAGTCATCGTTGCGCGGGCGCGTTATCCACAAATCCAGCGCTGGCGCGGCAGTCGGGATTGCAAGCGGAAAAAGCGCTTTGTTTACCGCAGGCTCTTTTATCCCGATGTTTTTGCTATGTTTTTGTCGCGACACCCGTCCCGCACCACGCGGCGCAAACGGCGGTGAATATTGCGTTTTTTGGCAAAACGCGCGAGTTGTCCACCGGGTTATCCACATCCTGCCGGGGCGTTATGGGCTGTTCCCCGCCAGCCGGTTCATTTCCTGGTCAAACTGGTCGCAGCGGTAGCGCCAGGCGTCCTTGTTGTTGGCCGCCAGCGGGCGCGTGCTCGGCAGGCTGACGGTCATCGGGTCGTGCGGGATGTCGTCTATGCGCACTTCGTAGTGCAGGTGGCTGCCGGTGGAGCGGCCGCTGTTGCCCAAGTTGCCGATGGTCTGGCCGCGTTTGACGCTGTCGCCGGTTTCCACTTGCGCGGCGGAGAGGTGGGCGTAGCGGGTCTGGTAGCCGTTCGGATGGTCGATGATGACGACGCGGCCATAGCCACCCTGCCAGCCGGAGAAGCGGACGATGCCGTCGCCGGTGGCGTGTACCGCGCTGCCGTAGGCGGCCTTGAAGTCGGTGCCTTCGTGCGGGCGGATGATGCGGGTGATGGGGTGGACGCGCATCGGGTCAAAGGGCGAGGTGATGTGGTCGTAGCTGGTGAGCGGGATGCGGTCCATCATCGCCTCGGGCGCGTTGCCGTCGTGGTCGTAGTACCAGGTGTTTTTGTTTTCGTGGCGGGCGTACCAGGTGTTGCTGCCGCTCCGGGTATTGAGGCGCAAAGCGATGATTTTGCTGTTTTTCGGGTCGATTTTGCCGTCTTTTTCGTAGTCGGCGTAGTAGAGGTCGATGTGGGTCAGCGCGCCGTCTTCGAGGCGGTGTTGCAGTGGCTCAAGCTGGGCGACCAGGGTCGGGTTGAAGCCGCTTTTTTGCAGGTGGTACCAGTAGTCGCCGGAAAGCCGCCAGGTTTGGTAGTGTTTGATGAAGCGGCCATTGCCGGCGGTTTTCGCCGGTGGTTTGGCGCTCGTGGGCGGGCCGGGTATTTCTTTGGGCGACGGCGAGGGCGGCTGTGGGGACGGTGGTGGGGCGGGTTCGTCTTCGTAGTCGTCGTCTGCAAAGTCGTCGGTGGTTAGGGCTTCGGGCGGGGTTACGGTATGATGCGCGCTCTTGTATTCGGGCAACCAGAAGTCCGCTGGCAAGAGGGCGTACAGGGCGACACCGAGGAAGCCGATGAGGGCTATCCACGGCAAGAGGCGTCGTTGGGTGCGGTCGTTATGCAGTTCTGGTGGCATTTTTGTTCCTTTGGCGCGCGTTTGGCGCGCATTTTAGCTTTTTTCGGAGGTTTTTATGGTCGTGGATGAGCAGTTGGCGCTGTTTGGCCGTGGTGCGGTGGATTTTGTCGGCGCGGAGGATTTGCGCGAAAAGCTCGCCGCAGGCAAGAAGCTGCGGGTCAAGCTCGGCATGGATCCGACCGCGCCGGATTTGCATTTTGGTCATACGGTGGTGCTGAACAAGTTGCGCCAGTTTCAGGATGCCGGGCATCAGGTGCTGTTTTTGATTGGCGATTTCACCGCACGCATCGGCGATCCTTCCGGCAAGAGCGCGACCCGTCCGCCGCTGTCCACCGAGCAGGTGCTGGCCAATGCGGAGACGTACAAGGAGCAGGTGTTCAAGATTCTTGACCCGGCGAAGACGGAGATTCTCTTTAATTCAAGCTGGATGGAGCCGATGCAGGCAGCGGATGTGATTCGCCTTGCCGCCAAGTACACGGTGGCGCGCATTCTGGAGCGCGATGATTTCCACAAGCGCTACACCGAGGGGCGGCCGATTGCGGTGCATGAGTTTTTGTATCCGCTGACCCAAGGCTATGATTCTGTCGCGATGGAGGCGGATGTGGAGCTGGGCGGCACCGACCAGAAGTTTAATCTGCTGGTGGGCCGCGATTTGCAGCGCGAGTACGGCCAGTCGCCGCAGGCGATTATTACCATGCCGATTCTGGAAGGCCTCGACGGCGTGCAGAAGATGAGCAAGTCGCTCGGCAATTATGTCGGCATTTTTGACGCGCCCAATGATATGTTCGGCAAGATTATGTCGGTATCGGACGAGCTGATGTGGCGCTGGTTCACCCTGCTTTCGTTCCGCTCGATGGCGGAGATTGAGGCATTGCAAGCGGAAGTCGCCGCCGGACGCAATCCGCGCGATGTGAAGTTTGAGCTGGCGCGCGAGCTGGTCGCCCGTTTCCATGATGAGGCGGCGGCGGCAGCGGCGCAGGAGGCGTTTGTCAATCGCTTCGCCAAGAATGAAATCCCGGAAGACCTTGAGGAAATCCGCATTGACGCCCCCGACGGCGAACTTGGCATCGGCCAGGTGCTGAAGGCGGCAGGACTGGTTAGCAGCACGTCGGAAGGGTTGCGCATGGTCGATGGCGGCGCGGTCAAGATTGACGGCGAACGGGTCGAAAGCCGCGATTTCAAGCTGGCACGCGGTTTCAGCGGTATCGTACAGGCGGGCAAACGCCGCATTGTCAAGGTGGTCATCGCATGAGAAAGCTGCTCCTCCTCGGCGCGCTGCTTGCGGGCAGCGCCTTTGCCCAGCCGGTACTGCCCGCGCAGAATGAAAAAGGCGAGACGGCAGCGGTGCCGTTCTCGGTCAATGCGCTCTTTTCCTCTTATAAACCGAGCATCTATCAGGTGCGCACCATCAACACCGCTACGGGTCAGAAAACCAGCATCGGCTCCGGTTTCGTCATCGGCGACGGCAAGATGATTGCCACCAACTACCACGTCATCGCCGACGCGGTAAACAAGGAAAAGCACGAAATCGAGTACATCAGCACCGACGACCGCGAAGGCAAACTGCGCCTGCTCGCGGTGGACGTGGTGCATGACCTCGCCATCGTCGCCGCCGACCACGACCTCGGCAAACCCTTCAAACTGCTCGGCGGCATCCCCGAACAGGGCGAAGCGCTCTACGCGCTGGGCAACCCCGGCGATTTGGGCTTCATCATCGTCGATGGCATCAACAACGGCATCCTGCAAAAAAGCGCGCGCTCGCGCATCCTCTTCTCCGGCGCGATTAACAGCGGCATGAGCGGCGGGCCGACGGTGAACAAGGGCGGCGAAGTCGTCGGCATCAACGTCGAAAGCCAGGGCAACGACATCGGCTTCCTCGTCCCTGCGAGCCACCTCGCCGACCTGCTCAAACAGGCGGAAGGCGGCGCGGTCAACATCAACGAATCCATCGCCGACCAGCTCTTTGCCGACAACGACAAATACTACACGCCGTTTTTCAGCGGCAAATGGAAGACCGCCACCATCGGCCACTTCAAAGTGCCGACCGAAATCGGCGGCGACCTGCGCTGCTGGGACGTCTCGCCCGAAGCCCAACTGGAAGACCTCGCCGTCAGCGAATCCGTCGTCTGCCAGTCCGACCGCACCACCTACATCAGCCGCGACATCCAGATTGGCGTGATGGGCTTCATCTACAGCAACTTCTACGCGCGCGAGCCGATGCTCACCTCGCGCTTCTACCACCTCTACAGCCAGGAATACCGCCTGCCGACCGAACACCGCAGCAGCCGCGACTACGGCGACTTCAACTGCAAGGCGGACTTCGTCAGCATCGGCGGCAAACCCTTCAAAACCACCTACTGCACCCAGCCCTCGAAAAAATTCATCAAGGGCGACGAAGCCGTCTCTGACCTCTACCTCATCGCCGCGCAAATCGGTGAAAAACAACAAGGCTTCACCATCACCCTGATGCTCACCGGCATCCAGGAAAACCTCGGCAAGCGCGTCATGGCACACATACTGGAACAAATCACATGGCAACAGAACTGACCGTCGAAAACCAGGACAACATCTACCGCGTCCACACCTACCCGGTGCGCATTGGCCGCGCCAAAGACAACGACATCATCGTCAAGGCGCCCTTTGTCGCCGACTACCACGCCGTCATCGAACAGGGCGCACAGGGGCTGACCATCCGCAGCCTTGAACAAAGCCACGCCAACGGCGAACGCATCCACACCACCCGCCCGCTCGCCGCCAACACCCTGCTGCAAATCGGCACCGCCACCCTGAAAATCTGGCTTGACCCGGCCAAACCGATGCCGCTGGCGCACAAACAGCGGCGCTGGTGGCCGCTGTTCACCCACCCGGCCGCCGTTGCCGCGTGGTTCATCGCCGCCATCTTCCTCACCATGTGGCAAGGCTACCTCGACAGCCCGCAAAGCTACATCGTCGATTACAACCGCCTCATCACCACCATCATCATCCTCCTCGGCCTCGCCTGGATCACCCACACCATGATTCAGCCGCTGGCACGGCGCTACCTCATCCTGCCCGTGCTCGGCCTCGTCAGCGCCTACAGCGCGCTCGGCGACCTCCTCTCCGCCGCCGCCGACTGGTACGGCTTCCAGACCAGCAGCACCAGCGCCGACACCTGGGCGACCATCCTCGGCTTCGCCGGCTTCCTCTGGCTCTACCGCGCCTTTTTGCGCGACCACATCCCGCTCGCCGGCCGCATCCTCTGGCGCGCGACCGTCCTGACCCTGCTGCCGACACTATTGCTCGTCTCCTACAGCTACCTGCGCGAACACGACTTCTACAGCCAGCGCCCCGGCAGCTACCCGGTGTACCAGAACAAACTGCAAAGCAGCATCATGCTCAACAGCCAAATAAAACCAATCAAAAACTTCTTTTCGATTGACAAAAACGAATAACGCGCTACAATGCGCGCCGTTGAAAGAGAGGCGATGCAAACAGAGTTCTGTACCAGGCGCGTCGCTGAAAGTTCCATAACCAACCGGAGAAAACACCATGAGCATTAACATTGGCATCACCGAAGCCCAGCGCAAAACCATCGCCGAAGGCCTCGCCAAAGTCCTGGCCGACAGCTACACCCTCTACCTCAAGACCCACAAATTCCACTGGAACGTCGAAGGGCCGATGTTCCGCACCCTGCACCTGATGTTTGAAGAGCAGTACACCGAGCTGGCGACCGCTGTCGATGAAATCGCCGAACGCATCCGCGCGCTGGGCTTCCCGGCACCGGGCTCCTACAGCGAATTTGCCGCGCTGACCGAAATCAAGGAAAACACCGGCAAGCCGGACGCGCTGACCATGATCCGCGAACTGGTCGAAGGCCAGGAAACCGTGGTACGCACCTGCCGCACCCTCTTCCCGGCAGTCGATGAAGCCAACGACGAAGCCACCGCAGATCTGCTCACCAACCGTATGCAAACCCACGAAAAAGCCGCGTGGATGCTGCGCGCGCTGCTGGAAAAATAAACCGGCACACACCCCAATACGAATAACGACACACACTCGCCAAAACCCGCCGCAAGGCGGGTTTTGTTTTGCCCGCGTTTGGCAAAAGCCGCTCCTGCGGCAACTCAACCCGCTCGCTGCGGGCTTTGCCCTGCGGGGGCAGGTTGGGGGAATGAGCGATTATGGCTTGCGAAGCAAGAGAGAGGGTTTTATCCGCCGAATGGTAAACAACGCCCAAACCCGCCATAGACTGCACCCGGCATGGTTGTGCGGCGGTGGGGCAAGCCCCACCCTACGCACGCTGCGCCGCCACCCCTACGCCCAAAATCCGCCATAGGGTGCGCCTCGGCGCACCATCCGGGTGATGCGACGTTTTTGCGACGGTGGCGAGAAACCGTCAGCAAGTCGTAAACCGGCTCGTAGGATGTGTGCCGCAGGCAGGCACGCGTTTCCCGTTTTTCACCGCGTGCGTGTCGGCTGCGCCGCCACATACCCTACGCATCACGATTCAGTAATGCCACAGCGCGCGCAGGTTTTGTTGTAGCGCCGGCAGGCCGCTGCGTTGTTTGGCGTGCAGCCAGTCGTATCGGTCAAAGAGGAAGCGGGCGGGTTCAAGTTCGCCGGGGATGAAGGGGAAGCCCTGGTTTTCGGTTTTCAGCTCGTAGTAATCCGCCAGGGTTTCGTTTGGGGGTTGGCGGTGGTAGCCGTGGCGGAAGTCGCTGGCAAGGTCGTCCGAGGCGCGGCCGGAGCCCAGGTCGCTTGCCTGTTGGATCAGCGCCCTTTCCCGGTTTTTTTTGGGCGTCGCGGGGGCGGCGTAGGAACCGGAGTTGCGGTCGCGTGCGCCCAACCAGTACAGGGTTTCCGGGTCGGGGTGGTGTCCCTGTACGGCTTGTGTTTGCCAGTATTGGCCGAGGGCGGCGCTGTGGTCGGCGTCGCTGTAGCGGTCGCGGTAGCTGTCGGCGAGGTGGCGCATGGCGATGTTGTTACCGCCAGCGGCGGCGCGGCGGTACCAGTCCTGGGCGAGGCGGTCGTTTTTGGCTTTGGCGGCGATTTGGCCGAGCCAGTTTTGTGCGTTGGTTTCGCCTTGTGCGGCGGCTTTTTCCCACCAGTAGCGCGCCTCGTCAGAGACGGTGTAGGGTTTTTGTTGTCCGTGTTGGGCGAGCAGGCCGAGCGCGGTTTGCGCGCGGGCGTGTTCTTGTCTGGCGGCTTTGCTGTACCAGGCGCGGACGGGTTTCGGCGGCGCGCTGCCACCAGTCGCGGGCGTTTTGCTGGTCGCCCCGCCGTGCCTGCTGGTTGCCGAGTTCGCGCATCGCCCCGCGTGGTTTTGTGCGGCGGCGCGTTGCCAGTGGGCGGTGGCGGCGGTTTCGTCGCCCTGGGCGTGGGCGAGTTGGCCAAGCCAGTAGCGGGCGTCGGGGTGGTTGGCGGCAGCGGCACGGTTGAGGTTTTCCCGCGCGCTGTCGGTGTCGCCGCTTTGCCAGGCGAGGATGGCAAGGGCGGTTTGGGCGTCCGGCAGCTGTTGCGCGGCGGCTTTACTGTGCCATTTGCGCGTTTCGTCGGGGTCGGGGCGGACGCCGTCGCCGCGCGCGTAGGTTTGGCCGAGGCGGTATTGGGCGGCGGTGTCGCCGCGGATGGCGGCGGTGTAGGTGTTTTGCCAGGTGTCGGTGGCGGTGATGGCGGGGGTATCGTCGCTGTCGTCTGCGGGGATGTCCGCGCGGCATTGCTGCTGTGGCGGTTTTTCCGGCCATTGGTCGGCTTCGGTCAGGACGTAGGCGAGGAGGTTGTCGGTGTCGAACCGGTAGCAAGCGGGACCGGTGGAGAGGGTGGTGTTTTGTCCGGGGTCGGCAAGTTGCCGGAGTTCGCGGCGCAGCAGCAGGTGCTGCGGCTCGGTGCGGATGGCGCGGGTGAGCCAGTAGGGGTCGTCGTAGCGCTGGAGGTTGAGCATGGCCGGGAGGTAGTTCTGTGCGGCGGCGGCGTACCAGTAGGCGCCGGCGCTGTCCGCGTCCGGGTCGCGCTTGTGGTTGATGCAGCCGCGCCAGTATTCGGCAACGGCGCTGCAGTTGGTGCGGATGGCCAGTTCCAGCCAGGCGGAGGCGGCGTCGTATTCTTCGGCAAGGATGTCGAGGTATTCGCCATCGTTGATTTTTTGTAGCGGCGCAAGGCGGTACAGGGCAAGTGCGATGTAGGCGCGCGGATCGCCCTGGGCGGCGGCTTTCCGAAACCACGCTTGCGCGGTTTGGTGGTCGCCTTGTCGGCTGTGGTACTGGCCGAGGCGGTATGGGGTGTCGGTGTCGCCTGCTGCGGCGCGCGGCTGCCAGTAGCGCATCGCGGCGAGGGTGGCGGCGGCGCGGTCGGCAAGGGTGGCACGGGCGACGGCGGTCTGCGGCAACGGCGGCAGGGTGTCTGCCGGTTCGCGGGCGATGGCGGCGGTGAGGTGTTCGGCGGCAAGCCACAGTCGGGCGGGTACAGCGGGGCTGGCTGCGGCGAGGGCGAGTGCAAGGGCGGTAATGAGGCGGGGCATGGCATTTCCTTATGGCGGGACGGGCGGCGACAGTGTAGCAATTCCCGGCAAAAGGCGGCGGGGCGGGCGTATAATCCGCGCCTCATTTCTCCGGGAGTTCAGGTATGTGCGGCATTGTGGGCATTGTGGGCAAATCCTTTGTAAACCAGGCGCTGTATGACGCGCTGACCGTCTTGCAACATCGCGGCCAGGACGCCGCCGGTATTGCCACCTGCGACGCGGACGGGCGCTTTTTCCTGCACAAGGACAACGGTCTCGTGCGCGATGTTTTCAGCGAGCGCGAGATGCAGCGCCTTGTCGGCAATTACGGCATCGGCCATGTGCGCTACCCGACCGCCGGCACTTCGAGCGCCGCCGAAGCGCAGCCGCTCTATGTGAACTCGCCCTACGGCATCGCCCTCGCCCACAACGGCAATCTCACCAATACCGACGAGCTCATCCGCGCCATTTACGAGAGCGACCTGCGCCACATCAACACCCACTCCGATTCCGAAGCGTTGCTCAACGTCTTCGCCCACGAAATCCAGCGGCAGCAGCAACTGCGGCCCACGCCGGAAGTCATCTTCAACGCCGTCGCCGCCACCCACCGCCGCGTGCGCGGCGCCTATGCCGTGGTCGCGATGATTAGCGGCTACGGCCTCGTCGCCTTCCGCGACCCGTTTGCCATCCGCCCGATTATCTACGGCGTGCGCGACAGCGAAGACGGCGGACATGAATACATGATTGCCAGCGAGTCTGTCGCGCTGGAATCGCAAGGGTTCACCATCGTGCGCGACCTTGAGCCGGGCGAAGCACTCATCATCACCAAAGACGGCACGGTGCATCACCGCCAATGCGTCGAACACCCGCGCCGCGTGCCGTGCATCTTTGAGTACGTTTACTTCGCCCGCCCCGACTCCACCATCGACGGCATCAACGTCTATAAAGCCCGGCTGCGCATGGGCGAAAAACTGGCGGAAAGCATCCTGCGCGACTGGCCGGAGCACGACATCGACGTCGTCATCCCCATCCCCGACACCAGCCGCAGCTCGGCGATAGAGCTCGCGGCGCGGCTCGGTGTCAAATACCGCGAAGGCTTCGTCAAAAACCGCTACATTGGCCGTACCTTCATCATGCCCGGCCAAAAACAGCGGAAAAAATCGGTGCGGCAAAAGCTGAACGCGATGACCCTCGAATTTCGCGGCAAAAACGTGCTGCTGGTGGACGACTCCATCGTGCGCGGCACCACCAGCGGACAAATCATCCAGATGGCACGCGACGCGGGCGCGAAAAAAGTCTATTTCGCCAGCGCCGCGCCGCCGGTGCGCTTCCCCAACGTTTACGGCATTGATATGCCGACCCACGAAGAGCTCATCGCCTTCCGTCGCGAAGAAGCGGACGTCGCCGCCGCGATTGGCGCCGACCGCGTCATTTACCAGACCCTGCCCGACCTGATAGACGCCTGCGCGGGCAGCAAACACAGCCTGCCGGAAGACTTTGACTGCTCCGTCTTCAACGGCTGCTACATCACCGGCGACATCGACGACGCCTACCTCGCCCGCCTCGAACACCAGCGCCAGGACAACAAGGCCTCGCGCAAAACCCCGATGATTGAGGCGGCGGGGGATGATGATCTCTGACGCCAATCCCCTTCATTGAAATCTCCCTCCCCTGTGGGGGAGGGCCGGGGTGGGGTTACTGGTCATCTTCGCCAATGCCATGCGTTCCCCCCATCCCCACGTACATACACCTGAGCGCTCAAGGTGTATGTAAACCGCGCAACCATTCACCACCACAAGGAAACCCGCCATGAGCCAAAACCACCCCGCCCTGGACGAACTCGCCGCCATCGTTGGCCGCCGCCACCTCCTTACCAAACCCGCAAAAACCGCGCCCTACCGCAAAGGCTTCCGCTACGGCGAAGGCGATGTCCTCGCCGTCGTCCAGCCCGGCACCCTCTACGAGCTGTGGCAAGTCGCCGAAACCTGCGTCGCGCACGACCTCATCATCATCATGCAGGCGAGCAACACCGGCCTCACCGGCGGCTCCGTCCCCTACGGCGACTACGACCGCCCCGTCGTCCTCATCAGCGCCCGCCGCCTGAAAGGCATCCGCCTCATTGAAGACGGCGCGCAAGCCATCGCCCTGCCCGGCGCGACCCTCTACGAACTCGAAGACGCCCTCGCCGCCATAGGCCGCGAACCGCACAGCGTCATCGGCTCAAGCTGCATCGGCGCCTCCATCATCGGCGGCATCTGCAACAACTCCGGCGGCGCGCTCATCCAGCGCGGCCCCGCCTACACCGAAATGGCGCTCTACGCCCGCATCAACGAACACGGCACGCTTGAGCTCGTCAACCACCTCGGCATCAACCTCGGCCAGCACCCGGAAAACCTGCTCAACCGCATCGAACGCGGCGATTACAGCGATGCCGACATCGCCCCCGCCAGCGGCCAAACCTCCGACCACGAATACCAGGAGCGCGTGCGCGACATCGACGCCGACACCCCCTCGCGTTACAACAACGATGGCCGCCGCCTGTTTGAAGCCTCCGGCTCGGCGGGACGGCTCATCGTCTTCGCGGTGCGCGTCGATACCTTCGCCAAACCCGAACGCCAACAAACCTACTACATCGGCGCGCACGACCCCGACACCCTGACCGAACTGCGCCGCCACATCCTCAAACATTTCAAAAACCTGCCCGTCTCCGGCGAATATATGCACCGCGACTGCTACGACATCGCCGAACGCTACGGCCGCGACACCTACCTCGTCATCGACCGCCTCGGCAGCAAACACATCCCGGCCTTCTTCCGCTGGAAAAACCGCATTGACCGCCTTGGCGAAAAACTGCGCATCAAAAACCTCTCTGACCGCCTGAGCCAATGCGCGACCGACGCCCTGCCGACGCACCTGCCGCCGTTCATGAAACAAATGCGCGACCAGTACGAACACCACCTCATCCTGAAAATGGCAGACGGCGGCGTGGACGAAGCCGACGCCTACCTCAAACAATACTTCGCCAGCCACCCGCACGATGGCGCCTACCATAGCTGCACCGCCAAAGAAGGCGCGCAGGCGACCCTGCACCGCTTCGCCGCCGCCGGCGCCGCCAACCGCTACCACGCCGTCAAAGGCAACGCAGTCGGCGACCTGCTGGCGTTGGACATCGCGCTGCGCCGCAACGAACACGACTGGTTCGAGCGCCTGCCCGCCGAAATCGACGCGCACATCGCCGCCAAACTCTACTACGGCCACTTCTTCTGCCACGTCATGCACCAGGACTACGTCTT
The DNA here is from genome assembly GCF_057314735.1 of Cardiobacterium sp. NCBI lineage: Bacteria > Pseudomonadati > Pseudomonadota > Gammaproteobacteria > Cardiobacteriales > Cardiobacteriaceae > Cardiobacterium > Cardiobacterium sp. The sequence continues at coordinate 712 of NZ_DBHKZK010000033.1, read as the reverse complement.
AAAACCCGGCAGCGACGCGGCGGCGGTCAAACACGCGCTGCTCGCGTATCTGGACGGCAAAGGCGCCGAATACCCGGCGGAGCACAACGTCGGCCACCTCTATCCGGCGAAAGAAGCACTTGCCAACTTCTACCGCGCGCAAGACCCGACCAACAGCCTCAACCCCGGCATCGGCAAAACCACGAAAAAGAAAAACTGGGAAAAAGGCTGCGGTTGCGGAGGACATTAACCCTGTAACCCGCGCAAAAACAGCGACGGATTGCCCGCGCCACCGCTTGGCGACTGCCATCCGTGCAGACCGGTTCCAGACCGGTCCAAAAGAACCGCCAACATTTGGCGGTTTTTTTGGCAGTGGCGAAGCCGTATGTTGGCATTGCGAATGTTGACCATAAATGCCCGGACTACATTTGCTGTTTGGTGTGGATTGCCATATTCCATCCACTTAAAGCGGTCAATGATTCCAATCCCATAATTATTCAGTCTTTTTTGCCGCAGACGATGCTTCCCATTTCTGCAAATATTCCGCTGCGTCGGCAATGCCCTGCATGGCCGCCTGTTCCAGCCAAAAGCGCGCCTCGACGATATCCGCTTTGCTGGCATTTCCTTGCAATAAATATAGCAATCCTCTCTAAATTCTATACAATCATCCATTTCCCTGGAGCCTGACCATGCCATACCCCCAAGCCATGAGAGAAAGAGCCATAGCCGCGCA
>NZ_DBHKZK010000032.1:0-2364 GCF_057314735.1 Cardiobacterium sp. | reverse complement strand
TTTCGTTTTTTCAAGGGGTTAGACTAATTGTAAACAGCCCCTAGGCGCCGAGCCAGCGAAAGGCGCGGCGCAGTTCAGCGGTCGCGTTTTCCGTGTAACAGCGGCCATGCGCGAGGATGATGCGTTCCGGTTGCCAGGCGAGCAGTTGTTGCAGGCTTTCGCGGGCGGCGGCGCGGTCGGTGAAGGTGGCGCGCATATCAATCGGCGCCTTGCCGTCCGGGTCGTGGTTGCCAGCCAGTTTCATCACCAGCTTCCAAAAGCCGCGCATTTTTGCGGTTTCGATGTTTTCAATCAGGTCGGTGAGGATGAGGGTACGGCTTGCCACATGGAAGAAGTCGATTTCACGCATGACGCGGCTGCCGCGAAATTCGGTTTGCGCAATCTGCCCTGCCCAGGCGGGCGGGGCGCTGTCGCCGAGGTCGGCGTCAAACCGCACATTGATGCGGTTTTTCGCGGCGCGTTCACGCACGCCGGGGCTTGCCCAAGCGGTTGCCTGCGGGTAGCGCGCCTGCCAGGCGGGGATGTGCGCGTAATGGATGTAGTTGGGCGAGACGAGGTGGCGCACCGTACCGAGTGCGTCCACCGCGGCAAAAAGCGCGTCGTCCGGCTCAATCGGCGAATGGCACCAGAGGCTGCCGTCGGCGAGGCGGACGAGGGTCATCCGCGTGGAAAACGGCGCACGCAGGGTGCCCATGTTCATCCAGGTGAGGCCGCCGTCGGCAATCCAGATGTTTTCGGCGCCGGGCTTCAGGGTATTGAGCGGCTGGTAGAGCGGGACGGGTGTGGTCATATGCGAAGCTCCGGTAGGGGGGATGCCGTCATGATACGCCGCCCACAAAAAAACCGGGCGGATGCCCGGTTTTCTCTTGTCCGTAAAGGCTTAAAGCGGGGAAACGCCGCTGTTGACACCCCAGCTTTGGCTGCGGCTCTTTTCTTCGGTGAAGTTGTAGTCGCTAACCTTGCCGGTGGCGAGGGAAATATCCACCTCCAGCATTTGCGATTCCTGGCGCGCGGTAACCATGTTGTCGCCAAGCAGGCCGCCTGCCACGCCGCCAACGCCGGTGGCAATCGCCTGGCCGGTGCCGCCACCAATCTGGTTGCCCAGCAGACCGCCGAGCAGCGCGCCGCCGATGCCCGCTGCGGATTTTTTCATGCTGTCGTCATTACGGTAGGCGTAAATCAGCTTCTTGATGCCGAGTTTCTGGTTGGTCTGTACCGAAACCGGCTCGCCAAACATCGCACGCACCTGTGCTTCCGTGGTCACGCCGCGCTGGATGGAATTGACCTTGTCGTAACCCATGCGATCGCCGTGGTTAATGCCGCAGGCGGCAAGCGTTGCGGTCAGCACCAGCGCGAGCGCGCCATTCTTGTATTTTTTCATATAAGGAGAAACTCCGTAGTTTGTTGGAAAATCGGGCGAATTATAGTGTTTCAACCCATTGGAAAACATCCCTTTTCAGGAATTTTTTAGCGCGCTGTGCCGACCGATACCTCGACCCGCCGGTCGGGTTGCAGGCAGGCAATCAGTGCCGGGCGCGGTAAGTTGTCGCCGCAATGCGAGAGTGGCCGTTCGCTGGCGAATCCGGCGGCGCGGATGCGGTTTTCCGCGATGCCGCCCGCGACCAGATAGCGTTTTACCGCCTCCGCCCGTGCCTGCGACAAGGCGCGGTTGTGCGCCTCCGTGCCGAGGCGGTCGGTGTAGCCATCCACGCGGATGGGATCGCTGTCGTTATGTTCGCGCACCTTGGCGAGCAGGTCGGCGAGTGCCGCATCCGCTTCGGGGCGCAGCGTCGCGCTGTCAAAGGCGAAGAGCGCGTCGGCGGCGAGGCGGTACGGTTGCGTGGCGGGCGGTGTGTCGTACACCGTGGCGCAGTCTTCTGGCAACCAGTACTGCGCGGCGATGCGGTCATCGTCGCCATAAATGAGCTTTAAATGGCAGACCGCCTGGTTTTCCCGCGTGTATTCCGGGCGTTGCAGGATGTAGTTCCATTCGCGCGCGCCGTTGATTTCGCTGAAATGCGGCACGTCGAGCAGGGCGAAGACGTTCTTGCGTTCCAGCCCGACCTTGACCGCGGCAATGGTCGGTGACGGCAGGCGCAGCGCCTCGTCGCGCCAACTGTCTTTTTGTGACGGCCACACCAGTTCGCCGACGCTGCCATCGGCGCGCACGTTTTTGCTGACGGTGGAGGTGCAACCCGCCAGCGCGGCGGCGGCGAGCAGGATAAATAGTGTTCTTTTCATGAATGGGTTCCCTGAAGGTGTTTTACGGTAGCTTGGGGCGGTGGCGGTTTGCATACGCTTGAGCGGTCAAGGTGTATGTAAACAGGTTTTCTGAACAGGCGGCAGGCACGCCATCACGGGCGC
>NZ_DBHKZK010000031.1:0-1221 GCF_057314735.1 Cardiobacterium sp. | reverse complement strand
CAGCAAACCATCCGCGTCAGCGACCGCGAATATCCCCCTCCCCTGCAGGGCGCGCAGCGCCCGCAGCGGGGGAGGGTCGGGGAGGGGGTGAGCGATATTATTGATGAGCCGAAATTCCAATTTTTCAATTGATTGCTGCCCTCACCCCAACCTCTCTCTTGCTTCGCAAGCAATGCTTGTCGCTGCGCGAGCTGTCCCAGTCCCAGAGTGAGAGGGGCTTATCCCGCCGAATAGCACACACACTAGCGGCGTACACGGTGTCCTTCAAACTCACGTTTACATACACCTGAGCGCTCCATCTGTATGTAAACACAAACCTGCGACCGCATTACCCACCCGCCCGTACCATCCCAACCCCCTGCAAACCCTGGAGTACCCATGATTGACCGCACCACCCTCCGTCTCTACCTCGTCACCGGTAGCCAGGACTGCCGCCACCTGCCACAAACCACGCCGGAAGCGCGCCTGCTTGCCGTCCTCGAAACCGCGCTGCGCGCAGGCATCACCTGCTACCAGTACCGCGAAAAAGGCGTGCACGCGCTGCAAGACCCGGCGCGACGCGAACAGCTCGCCCGCGACTGCCGCGACCGCTGCCGCCATTACCGCGTGCCGTTTTACCTTGACGACGACGTCCACCTCGCGCTCGCCCTCGGCGCGGATGGCGTCCACATCGGTCAGAACGATATGCCGGTCGCCGAAGCCGTCGCCCTCTGCCGCGGCCGCATCGCCCTCGGCCTCTCCAACCACAGCCTTGCCGACCTTGAGCACAGCCAGCGGCAAAATGGCGTGGACTACCTCGCCCTCGGCCCCGTCTTCGCTACCCGTTCCAAAGCCGACGCCGCCGCCCCGGTCGGCATTGACACCATCCGCGCTGCCCGCGCGGGCGGCATCACCCGCCCGCTGGTCGCCATCGGCGGCATCACCCCGGCAGACGCCACCGCCATCTACCGCGCCGGTGCAGACGGCATCGCCGTCATCTCTGCCATCACCCAGGCAAAAGACATCGCCGCGACCGTAGAACGCTTCCTTGCGGCGGCACCATAACAACCATTTGGCAGCAGGTTTAAGAGCCTGTTTAGAGTCTGCGGGTAAAAGCGAAATTCCCCCTCCCTCGCAGGGCGAAGCCCGCAGCGGGGGAGGGCCGGGGTGGGGGTAGCGATATTATCGACAAACCGAAATTCTGCTTTTTCAATTATAGCCATCCACCGAAAGTTTCAGACA
>NZ_DBHKZK010000030.1:0-8593 GCF_057314735.1 Cardiobacterium sp. | reverse complement strand
GTACTGTCTTCGGCGACGCGCCTTGTCTGAAACTTTCGGTGGATGGCTATAAACACCCCCTAATCGCCAGTAAAAACGAAACCGCCCATAAGGGCGGTTTTTTGTCGTTGTGAAAGCGGTTTTATTTTGCCGCAGGCTGTTCGCTTTTTTCTGCCGGTTTTTCTTCCGCCGCTTTGGCGTCAGCGGCGGGGGCGGTCGCCAGCTCTTCCACGTATTTGGTGAGGCGGCCTTTGTTGCTCATCGCGCGGCGTTCCAGTTTGGGCAGTGCTTTTTGTGCCGCTTCCATGTTGGTCGCCTCACCCACCTGAATCACACCTGCCATGTTCATCATGCTGTGCGGCGGGCAGACGTAAATATAGACGCCTTCTTTGTCCAGTTTGACGCTGTATTTTTCGTCCAGTTCGCTTTTGAAGGCTTCCGCGCCTTCGGGGATGACTTTGCTTTCGACGTTGTGTCCCTTGTTGGTCGGGATGAAGGTGACGGTGTCGCCCGGTGCGATTTTCAGCACGGCGGGTTCGAAGACCATCGGCGCTTTGTCGCTGCCAATGTCGAGCATTTTGATTTCGTGCTCGGCGGCGTGGGCGGCTGCGGCCAGCAGGACGGCGGTGAGGATGAGGTTTTTTTTCATGGTTTGCTCCGTGGGTTGGTATGGGGATTTATACATACACTTGAGCGCTCTATATGTATGTAAATGGTTTTGACGGTGCGCCGGGGCGCACGCTATGGCGGGAAAAGCGATACCGTGCGCGCCACCAGTAACCCCACCTCGACCCTCCCCCACCGGGGGAGGGGCAAATCGGCGCACAGGTTTGGGGCGGGTTGGCGTTACGGACACCGCTACCCCCGCGCGCTTCGCCCGGCGGGGGAGGGGGTGTTACGACGCCGCCGCTTCTTTGCGGATGGCGCGGCGCGGCATGACCACCGCCGGGCGCTGCGCTTCGTCGTAGAAGACGGCGGCTTCGACGCGGTAGATGCGCTCGATGGTCTCTTTTTGCAGGACGTCGCGCGGAGCGCCTTGTGCCTGAATTTTCGCATCCGCCAGCAGGATGATTTCGTCGGCGAACTGCGCGGCGAGGTTCAAATCGTGCAGGATCATCAGGGTGATGAGGTTGCGGTCGCGGGTATGGTGGCGCACTGCTTCGAGCAGCACGCACTGGTGGTGCATATCGAGCGCGCTTACCGGTTCGTCCAGCATCAGCACTTGCGGGTCGCGCAACAGTACTTGCGCGAACATCACCATTTGCCGCTGGCCGCCGGAGAGGGCGAGGACGTCGCGCGCGGCAAGGTGGGCAATGCCGAGGCTTTGCATCATTTCCACCGCGCGGGCGAGCTGTTCGTCGGAGACGCGCATGGTGAGGCTGTTCATCTGGCCGAGCAGCACGACTTCAAGCGCGGTCAGCGAGGCATCGACGACGGTGTCCTGCGGCATATAGCCGATGGGTTTGCGCCAGGCCATGTGGTTGGTGTGGCCGAGGGTTTTATCCTGGTAGCGGATGCTGCCTTTGTGCGGGATTTCGGCGAAGAGGGTTTTCACCAGCGACGATTTGCCTGCGCCGTTCGGCCCCAGCACGGCGTAGGCTTTGCCGGGGTGAAGCTCGAGCGAGATGTGGTCGGCGACGCAGAGGTGGCCACGGTGGATGGTGACTTGTTCGAGTTGCATCATGTGCTGGTTTTCCTTGTGAGGATGATCCAGAAGAAGAACGGCACGCCGATGAAGGAGGTGATGATGCCGATGGGGAATTCCGCGCCGGGGTTGATGAGTTTGGAGAGGACGGAGGCGGCGGAGAGGAAGGCGGCGCCGGTGAGCATCGAGGTCGGCAGGAAGTAGCGCTGGTCTTCGCCGACGAGCATGCGCGCGACGTGCGGCGCGACGAGGCCGATAAAGCCGATGGTGCCGACGAAGCTAATAACAGTCGCAGTCATCACTGCGACGATGACCAGCACGCGCATCCTGAGCGCGGCGAGGTTCACGCCCATGCTGGCGGCGCGCGCTTCGCCGAGGCGCAAGGCGGTCAGCTGCCAGACGTTGCTAAAGAGCAGCAGGGTGCAGATGAGGGTAACGACGGTGGTGATGCCGAGTGTTGCCCATTTTGCTTTGCTGAGTGCGCCGAAGAGCCAAAAGAGGATTTTTTGCGATTCTTCCGGGGTGGCGATGTATTGCATCAGCGAGGAGGCGGACTGGAAGATGAAGAGCAGGGCGATGCCGACCAGAACGAGGGTTGCCGAGGAGAAGCGGCGCATTGAGGCAAAGATGAACATGATGCCGGCGGCGACCATGGTCATGATGAACGCCATCAAGGGTTGCGCGATATAGACGCTCATGCCGAAGGTGCCGAAGACGACCACCAGCGAGGCGCCGAAACCGGCGGCAGCGGCCATGCCGAGGGTGTAGGGGCTGGCCATGGGGTTGTTCAGCAGGGTCTGGATTTCTGCACCGCCCGCGCCAAGCGCCGCACCGGCGACGAGCGCCATCAGCGCAATTGGCAGGCGCAGGTCATTGACGATGATGTGGGTGATGTTATCAACGCCCGCGACGCCGAGCCATTGTTGGAAGTCGTACCAGTGCGGCGCGAGCCAGTGGGTAAAGGTCTGCCAGTGCAGGGCGCACCAGTAGAGTATGCCTTGCCAGGTGCTGCTGTCTTGCCCGGCGGCGACGCAGCTGGCGGCAAGCGGGTAGTCGCGGCAAAGCGCGGCGGCGTTGAAGACGGTGTCCGGCGGGGTGTCGCGGAATTGTAAGAGGGCGTCTAAGACGTTGCGCGCGCTGATTTGCCCGCCGGCCGCACCATTGGTGAGATCCAGCACCAGCGTAATGAAACAGAAAACGACGAAGGCCAGCATAATGAGCCACCGCCGCTTTTCACGGCGGCGGTGGGCGGCAATCGTGTCATGAACGAGTTGCTGCGGCACGGATTACTCCGCTTTCAGGTAGAAAGTACCTTCCGGTACGACCGGCAGATATTTTTTGTGATAGTCGAGATAGGTTTTGAGCGGATCGACATCCTTGAATGCGTCAGGATAAAGCGCTTTGGCAATATATTGCATGGAGGCGGCGTCGGTCAGACTGCGCGATGCGCCTTGATAGATACCATAAAGGCGATTGTTTTTAATTGCCGGGAGATCCGCCCAACCAGTGCGGTTTTTATAACCGTTGAGGCGTTTCAGCGCTTCTTCTTTGGGAATATTGATACCCATCACCAGCGCTTCCGCATTCTTTTTCAATTCCGTTTCGCGTCCGGCAATGACGACGACATCCGGTTTGGAAACAATGACCTGTTCCGGATTCATCGGCCCGGCATATTCAACGTGGCCAACGGCAATATTATCGCCCTGCGCTTGCTCGGCGAGCGGTCCCCACATCGTATTGCCGAAGCTGTTGCCGTATTCGCTCGGTCCCTTGTTGCCAAATTCCAGATAAATTTTCGGTTTCGGCTGGCCGGATTTTTTCACGCGTTCGTGAATATCATCGACGATACCTTTGTACCAATCGGCAATCTCTTTGGCGCGCGCTTCTTGTCCGGTAATTTCACCCAGCACGCGGGTAGATTCCAAATGCAGCGGCAATTGTTCTTTGTTGTAATCAAGGACGACGACCGGAATGCCCGCTTTCTCCAGCGGCTCCAAATCATCCTGAATCACTTGCCATTGCCAATCGCCAAGAACGACCAAATCCGGTTTCAGTGCCAGCACTTTTTCCACGGAAAAAGTACCAACTTCCACCTCGCCGACATCGGCCAGTTCATTCAATTTCGGCAAAGCCTTGCTATAAACTTCCCAACTGGCAGGCGTCCAGTCCGTCCATACCGCTTTGGAAAAGCCGACGACATTGTCGAGCGCTTTTTCGCCACCCACGGCGAGATAATCGGTGTAATAAAAACCGAGCATGATGCGCTTGGCCGGCACATCGACTTTGACTTCACGTCCGAGGACGTCCTTGATGGTTTTGACTTCCGCGTGCGCGGCGGCCATGGATGCGGCTACTACGGCAGCGGCAAGCAGTTTTTTCAGCATAAAAGCTCCTGTTTGTGAGTGAGAAAGGGGAATGGCTCATGATGCGCCCCGTAATAATCCCCGCCGCTTGGGGCGCAAAGGCGGCGGGGGAGTTTGTCTTTAAATCACAAATATAGAAGGATATATCTCTTTTAGTTTTTCTCTTGCCGTACTTGTTACCGTACCTGGGTAGACGGCTGGGGCAGTTCCTAATATAGAAAATATGATATATGCACGACGAGTATGCGGTGCGAACAGTGGTGGACCCATAAAAAATAAAAAACCATAAATTAATGCCATAACCATTAAAACTACAGCAATAATCTTCCATTTTATTTTTATTTCTTGATATTTTCTAAGATTAGCATTCCATCTTATGGTTGCCAGACCTCTTGCCAATCCTCCTTTTGCCAAAATAATCCATTTAAAGGCATTAAGATCAATGCCATTCCCTAATAAAAAATCAAGTTCATCAACACTTAAATCTTGAAGTAAAATATATTTAGATTGTTCCAACTGTTTCTCTAAAAGAGAAGTATTTTCTTCCCCTTGCCTTCTTTTCTGCAAGTAGCTTATTGTGTCATCTATTTCTTCTTTAGAAAGTCTAATTATTCCAAAAACACCTCTCTTTACAAAAGGTATAAGTTGCATTGCATCCATTATATAGCTCATGACATACCTTATTTAATTATTATTTCATTGGATAGAGGAAAAACGTTCCCTGCGGTTCTATCGGCAAATAGTTTTTATGGAAATCCTGCCAGGTTTTTTCCGGGTCAATATCCTGGAAGGCTTCAGGATAAAGCGCTTTTGCCATGAATTGTGCCGCAGCCAGGTCGGTAATCGAGCGCGACATGGTGTGATAGAGACCATAGACGCGGTTATTTTGCACCGCCGGCAAATCTGCCCAACCGGTGCGGTTCATGAATCCGGCGAGGCGTTGTCGCGCATCTTTTTCGCTAATGCCGATGCCCATCGACATCACATTCGGATTCTTGTCGTGTTCCAGTTCGGTGCCGGAAATCATAATGACGTCCGGGCGGGCGATGAGTAATTGTTCCGGGGTAATGACCCCCCAGGTAGCGATATGCGCTGCGCTGATATTGTCGCCGCCGACGGTATCGGCAATCGCGCCCCACATATTTTTGCCAAAGGTGTAGCTGTATTCGTCTGGCCCTTTGTTGCCAAATTCGATATAGATTTTCGGCTTGGGTTGATTCGCCGCTTTGACCCGCTTTTGAATATCGGCAATGCCGTTGGCGTATTCCTGCGCGATTTTCTCCGCACGCGCTTCCGTACCTGCCAACTGGCCAAAGAGTTTAATGCTCTTGGTGTGGTTCTCGACCGTCTGGTCATTGAAATCAACGACGACTACCGGAATGCCCGCCGCTGCAAAGCGCAGTAATTGTTCCGCCAGCGCTTCATATTGCACTTTCGGAATCACCAGCACATCCGGCTTGAGCGCCAGTGCCTTTTCCAGCGAAAAAGTATTGCTGATGACGTAACCCACATCGGGGATTTCTTTCAACCCCGGTATTTTCGCGGTATAAAGCGCCCAACTGCCCGGATTGAATTTCTCCCAAAACTCGCGCGAAATCCCGGCGACGTTTTTGAAATTCTCGGCGCCGGTCGCAGCGATATAGTCGGGATAGTAAAACGTCAAAATGGCGCGTTTGACTGGCACATCCACCTGCACTTCGCGCCCCAACACGTCTGTCAGCGTCCTGACTTCTGCCTGCGCCGGAAACAGCGCCAGCGCGGCCAGACAGCACGCCATTTTTACCAATTTTTTCAACATGATTACCCCCGGACAGCGGAAAAACGCGGGCATCATGCCGGGCGTTACATCTAATGTCAATAATTCCTGTTTGGTGGCGCAGCGCCCGGCGCGCAAAAATTTCACGCAGCTTGCCGTGGTTATACAGATTGTTAATGTTTGCACTTTCCGCGATAATAGCCGCATGAGTTACCTCTCCCCCGAATTCATCGCGGCGTTTCTGCCCTTCTTTGCGCTGTACTGGAGCCTGCGCCGCCGCCTCGACCTGCAAAACCACCTGTTGCTCGCTGCCAGCTACGCGCTGGTGGCGACCTACAGCCTGCTGTTTGCGCTCGAACTTTTGCTGTATTCGGCCTTCATCTACCTCGCAGCGCGCCACATCCAGTATTACCGCAGCAAGCGCGCGCTGAAAATCGCCATTGCCGTCGCCATCGGCCACCTTTGCCTGATGAAATACCTGGACTTTTTCCGCGTCCACAGCCAAAGCCTCTTGGATGCGCTCGGCATCTCCTGGCAACTGCCTGCGGTGGAAATCCTGCTGCCGGTCGGCATCTCCTACTACACCTTCCACTCTATCACCTACCTCGTCGCCGCCTACCGCGTGCAAATCACCGTGGAAAAACCCGAACGCCTCTGCCTCTTCCTTGCCTTTTTCCCGACGCTCATCGCCGGCCCCATCTGCCGCGCCAGCGAAATGCTGCCGCAATACGCCGCCACCGCGCCGCGCGCCGTCGGCGACAGTGGCCGCATCTTCATCCTCCTCATCAGCGCGCTCACCAAAATCCTCTGGCTCGAAGCCTGGCTTGAAGAAAACTGGGTGACGCCCATCCTCGGCAACCCCGGACAATACCAGCCCGCCGAAGTCCTCGCCGCGCTCTACGCCTACACCCTGCAAATCTACCTCGACTTCTCCGGCTACACCGAACTCGTCACCGCCATCGCGCTGCTGCTCGGCATCCGCATCCCGGAAAACTTCAACCAGCCCTACGCCGCCGCCAACCTGCGCGACTTCTGGCACCGCTGGCACATCAGCCTCTCCAGCTGGATACGCGATTACCTCTACATCCCGCTCGGCGGCAGCCGCCGCGGCCTGCTGCGCACGCAAATCAACGTCGCCATCGCCATGCTCCTCTCCGGCCTCTGGCACGGTGCCAGCGTCAATTACCTCATTTGGGGGGCGATGCACGCGGGCGGCCTCATCCTGCTCAACCTCGGCGACCGCCTCATGGGCAGAAACGCCGTCGCCACGCTCAGCCCGGCACTCGCCCGCTACGGCACCATCCATTACATCGTCCTCACCTGGGCGGTCTTCTACAAAAACGACGCCGACAACACCCGCGCCATCTTCCGCGCACTCGGCGGCAACATCAGCCTGCACGCGCCTGTCGCCGCGCTCGCCTTCATCGCCGCCTTTAACCTCCTCATCTACCTCTACCCGCGCAGCGCCGGCTGGCAAGAACACGCCGCCGCCCGCTGGAGCCGCCTGCCGTGGTACGGCCAGGCGCTGCTCTTCACCGCCGCGCTGCTCACCATCACCGCCTGCGCCCCCGCAGGCATTCCCGATATCCTCTACAGCAACTACTGAACCGCCATGCCCATCCGCAGCCTGAAAATCCTCGCCACCCTCGCCAGCAGCCTCACCCTCGCGCTCTGGCTGATGCAACACAACATCGAACAATACTGGCAACAAACCTACTACCGCCAGTCGCCGCTCGCCGCCCTGCAAAACAACGCCCTCTGGCGCAGCGGCGACGCGCTCAAACAGGCGCTGGGACGCCTCCTCGGCGCAGGCGGACACCACGCCGCCAGCATCCCCGTACCCGTCGCCACCGCTGCCGCCAAAACCGTCGCACCCGCGCCGCAACCCGCCCCCGCCGACGACACCCCGTGGCAACACCGCCACCCCATCGCCGCCAACACCTACCTTCCCGCCGGACAGGACTGGACGCACAGCACCATCCAGCGCGTCCCCCGCTTCAACAGCGACGACAACCCCGCGAGCGACAGCACCGCCCTCACCCTTGACCCCGACATCCCACCGGAAGACACCGCCAGCAACACCAGCGAACCGGCACCTGCGGGCAAAACCCCGATCCGCCTTGGCGAAGGCGACCGCGTGCTGCTCATCGGCGACTCGATGATGCAATCACTCGCGCCGCACATCCAGCGCGAACTGCTCGCCCGCCACCACATCAAAAGCATCAACCGGGGCAAACCGAGCAGCGGCCTGCGTTTCCCCGACTACTACAACTGGCCGGAAAACCTCGCCGCCCAACTCGAAGAAAACCCGGACGTGCGCCTCATCATTGTGCTGCTGGGCGCGAATGACCCGCAGGACACGCCGAACCCCGCCAACCCCAAACACTATATGCACTTCGGCACGCCCGAATGGGAAGCCTACTATCGCGGCGAAATCCGCAAAATCCTGCAAACGGCGGCAGCGCGCGGCGCTCAAACCCTGTGGATAGGGCCGCCGCTAATGAAAGCGCCCAAATACAGCAAAAAAATCACCTACCTCGACCAGCTCATTGCCGAAGAAGTCGAAAACGCGCAACAGCACTACCAGAACACCAACCGCCTCTTCGCCAAGGCCGACGGCAGCTACACCGCCTTCCTGCCGGACGAACGCGGCAAACCGGTGGCAGTACGCAAAGGCGACGGCATCCACTTCACCGGCCCCGGCGAAAAAATTCTGACCCAACGCATCCTCGAACACATCAACCCCTGAGCGGCAGCGATTGCGTTCTCAAATATAGCCGTTCACCGAAAGTCTCAGAGCCTGTTTAAAATCTTGGAGAACCGCATTTTTCCGTATGCTTGTGTAGGAAA